>JADZBR010000231.1 GCA_020852035.1 Caulobacteraceae bacterium | reverse complement strand
CACGATCTTGCCCTCGGCCACCTTGGCCATGAGCTTGTCCACGAGGATGGGCTCGGCGCGGAACTTGTCGCGCCGGTGCACCAGCGTGACCGTGCGCGCGATGTTGGCGAGGTACAGCGCCTCTTCCACGGCGGTGTTGCCGCCGCCGACCACGCACACGTCCTGGTCGCGGTAGAAGAAGCCGTCGCAGGTGGCGCAGGCCGAGACCCCGTGCCCCTGAAAGGTCTGCTCAAACGGCAGGCCCAGCCAGCGGGCCTGAGCGCCGGTCGCGATGACCAGCGCGTCGCAGGTATAGACCGCGCCGTCGTCGCCCCAGAGACGGAAGGGGCGGCGCGAGAGGTCGGCCTTCAGCACGATATCGCTGATGATCTCCGCGCCGACGTGCTCGGCCTGGGCGCGCATCTGGTCCATCAGCCAGGGACCCTGGATGACGTCGGCGAAGCCCGGATAGTTCTCGACGTCGGTGGTGATGGTCAGCTGGCCGCCGGGCTGGATGCCGGCGATCATCACCGGTTTCAGCAGCGCGCGGGCGGCGTAGATGGCGGCGGTGTAGCCGGCGGGGCCGGAGCCCACGATCAGGCAGCGGACGGAGCGGGGGTCTGACATGTTTCTGTTCATGAGCGGAATCGTGGGCAATATCTAGAGATCGCCCCCGCCCGCTGCGAGGGGCGGCGGAAGGCTCAAGGATGTTCAACCGCTTGTCGCAGCCCATCCCGCCCCCAGGGGCGACCTAGGGCGTTGCAGCCCAGGATCCTCTTCTTCGCCGACGCCGGGGCGGCGGTCGGCGGCGGCCATGTGATGCGCTCGCTCACCCTGGCCGAGGCGCTGATCGAGCGCGGCGCGGCCTGCTCGTTCGTCGCCACGCCGGCGGTGTCGGACCTGCTCGACGTCTTCGCCGGGCCGAAGGTCCAGCGGGTGATGGCGCTCAGCGACGGCGCGCACTGGCGGCCGAACATGCTGGTGATCGACCACTACGGCGTCGGCGCGGCGCATGAGCGCGCCCTGGCGGGCTCGGCCAGGCTGGCGGCGATCGACGACCTGGCCCGCCAGCACGCCGTCGACATGATCGTCGACCCTTCGCTGGGGCGCAGCGCCACCGACTATGCAGGGCAGGGCGCCAAGACCGTGCTGGCCGGCCCGACCTACGCCCTGGTGCGGCCGGCCTTCGCCGCGGCGCGCGAGGCGGCGCTGGCCCGACGCGGCGGTGAGCCGCGCCGCTGCCTGGTGTCGCTGGGCCTCGCCGACCTGGACGGGATCACCGGCCGGATCGTCGAGCTCCTGCTGCAGAAGTCGGGCGACGTGGCGCTGGATGTGGTGGCCGGCTCAGGCGCCGCTAGCCTGCCGGCGCTGAAGGACCTGGCCGGCAAGGGCCGCATCACCCTGCACGTCGACACCCGCGACATGGCCGAGCTGGTCGCGAACGCCGACATCGCGGTGGGGGCGGGAGGATCGAGCGTCTGGGAGCGCGCCACGCTCGGCCTGCCGACCATCCTGCTGGTCCTGGCGGAAAACCAGAAGGCGATGGCCGAGCAACTGCAGAACGCGGGCCTCGCCCTGGTGCTGGACCCGGAAGCGCGGCGGTTCGAGACCCAGCTGACCGACGCCTGGCGACGCCTCACCGGCAGTGCGGACCTGCGGCGCGAGCTCTCCGAGCGGCCGGCGGCGCTTTGCGACGGGCATGGGGCAGGGCGCGTGGCCGAGGCGATGCTGCAGCTGTTGGGGTAGGCGGCGTGGCCGTGCGTCCTTCGAGACGCCCGCTTTGCGGGCCCTCAGGATGACTACCTCAGCAAGCGCACAAACCTAGTCATGGTGAGGAGCGCGTAGCGCGTCTCGAACCACGCACTGCCCCTCCGCTTTCGCTATAGCGCCGGCGCTTCGAAGCCCTTGCTTCGCAGCCGTTCGGCCATCGCCGGTCGTCTCGCGCGCCATTCCTCGGCGAGGATGCCGAGGCCGAGCACGTCCACCGGCGCCCCGTCCTTGACCACGTGCTGGCGAAAGCGCGCCTCCTCCACGAAGCCGAAGGTCTGGTGCAGGCGCCAGACCGGCTCGTTGGTGACCAGCACCTCGCACCAGAGCTTGCGCAGGCCCTGCCGCTCGAAGACCTCCTGCAGCATCCAGTATTCGACGTAGGAGCCGAGCCCCATGCCGCGCACCGAGGGATCGGCGAGGTAATAGGCCCAGGCGCAGCGGCCGGCGTCGCGGTCGATGTCGGCGAGGTTGGCCAGCCCTACGGGCGCACCGTTGGCCTCGATGATCCAGTAGCGGCGGCCCGCATCGCGGCCGGCGCCTTCGAACCAGCGGGCGTGCTCCTCGGGCGCGATGAGGTGGTCGGTGTACATGAAGGCCCGCACGTCCGGCGAATTGCGCCAGGCGAGGATGCGATCGCGATCGTCCTCGCGCAGGTCGCGCAGCTCCACCTTGGGCGCGCTCATACCCGCCGGTCCCCGCCGAGATGGGCCAGGTCCGGCCGCGAGCGGACGAAGGCGCGCACGTCGTCGGACGTGAACGCCGGGTCGGCCGGGTGGAGCGCGTCGTAGACCGCCATCATGAACTGATAGTCGTCCGGCCGGTCGACCGTCCAGCGCACCTCGCCCTCCTCGGCGGCCTGGCTGAAGAAGGCCTGGCGGTAGAGGTCCGGCCGCTGGTGCAGCGCCCAGGTGACGTGCTGGCGCTCGTCCTCGGTGGTCGCCCGGGCCGCAGCGTCGCGCAGGGCGGCGGCGGTCATCACCTCCACGTCCAGGCCCTTCGGGAAGGTGCGGTGGGGCGGGGTGTTGGAGCCGTAGTCGACGTTCGCGGCCAGGACGTGGGCGATGGTGGCGTCGATCACCTCGGGATCGGCCAGCGGGCAGTCGGCGGTCAGGCGGACCACGTGTTCGGCGGGGAAGGCGTCGAGCGCGCCGATGAAGCGCTGCTGGACGTCGGCGAGCGAGCCGCGGTGGACATGGAGGCCCAGCCCAGCGCCGAGCTCGGCGACGGGGTCGTCGCTGGGGTCGGTGCTGGTGGCGACGACCAGCCGGTCGATGCGGCGAGCGCGGCGGATGCGCTCGACCTGCCGCTGCATGGAGGGCGCGCCGGCCAGCGGCAGCAACACCTTGCCCGGCAAGCGGGTGGAGGTGGTGCGGGCCTGTAGAATCGCCAGGATCACCCCGGCAGCCTACGCCGCTCCGCCGTCTCGCGCTTGTAGCCGGCGCAGGATTTCGGCGGCGGCCCGCTCGGTTTCCCGCAGCGGCGCGTAGCTCCAGCCGTCGAGCTTGCCGGCAAAGGGCCGCGCCGCACCGGCGTCGGCGAGTTCGGCATGGAAGCGGCGGAACTTCGCGCTGCCGCCGGGCAGGGCGAGGATGTGGACCGGCTTGCCCGTGGAAGCGGCCTCGGCGGCCATGTTGGTGGAGTCCTCGGTCACCAGGATGTGGTCGGCCGCCTCCAGGAAGGCGAAGTAGGGGTTGGGGCCCTCGCCGTTCCAGACGACGCCGGGCAGTTCGGCCAGACGCGCGGCCAGCACGGCGCGTGCATCGTCGGGCGTGCGGCGCGAGAAGGTGACCATCACCGAGCCGCCGGCGGCCTGCACGGCCTCGCCGATTTCCCGCGCCATCTCGGCCGCGCGGCCCGGCGGCAGGTCGAACGCCTTGGACTTGCCGCCGATCAGCACCGCCACGCGGGGGCGGGGGAGCGGGTCGATCAGCGGCTGGAAGGCGGCCGCCTCCTCGGCGAGGCGTTCCGGCGTCAGCCGGTGGGGCGACCCGAGGATCGGCAGCACGTTCGGCCCGGCGAGCTGGTCATGGC
Source organism: Caulobacteraceae bacterium (assembly GCA_020852035.1). Taxonomy (GTDB): domain Bacteria; phylum Pseudomonadota; class Alphaproteobacteria; order Caulobacterales; family Caulobacteraceae; genus Phenylobacterium. Next base: position 9,705 of record JADZBR010000231.1, on the reverse strand, counting down.
GGGGGGGAATGACCAGGTCGAAGGCGGCGGCGGGCGCCAGCGGGTCCTGCAGCTGGACGACGAAGGTCCGCCCGCCGGACCAGCGCCGCACCCGCATAGAGAGGGCGACGCTGGCGCGGCCGCAGGCGATCCACAGGTCCGGCCAGGGCGGGGCGATCCCGGAGGAGGGCTCCAGGTCGTGCAACGGCCGCAGGTGCAGCCACCAGGGCCGACGGCCGGCGCGGCGGAAGGCGAGGCGCTTGACGGCGACCTGCGCCGGTCGCAGGCGGGCGACCGCCTGCGCCAGGCCAAGGGCCTGGGCCTCGATGCCGGCGCGGCCGTCGGAGACCGCCCAGATGGAGAGTTCGCCGTCAGGCATGCGCCCGTTCCTCAAGGAGCCGGGCGCGGCCGGAGCCTAGACCCACTCGACCTTGGTGATCTCGTAGGCCTTCACCCCGCCGGGGGTGTTCACCTCGACCACGTCGCCGGTTTCCTTGCCGATCATGGCGCGGGCGATCGGCGAGACGATGGAGATCTTGCCCGACTTCACGTCGGCCTCGTGCTCGCCGACGATCTGGTAGCGAGCGGCCTCGTCGGTGTCCTCGTCGACCACGCTGACCGTCGCGCCGAACTTCACCTGCGCGCCGGAGAGTTTCGATACGTCGATGACCTGGGCGCGCGCGATCTTGTCCTCGATCTCGGCGATGCGGCCCTCGATCCAGCCCTGGCGCTCCTTGGCGGCGTGGTACTCGGCGTTTTCCGAGAGGTCGCCGTGCGAGCGCGCTTCCGCGATGGCGGCGATCACATTCGGCCGCTCGGCGGTTTTCAGACGCTTCAGTTCTTCGTCGAGGGCGCTGAAGCCCTCGGCGGTCATCGGCACTTTTTCCATGATCGAGAAGTACTCGGTATGCGCCCTTAGGGAGGTTTCAGTCCGGCCGCGGGCGCAGGCGTCCGGGGCCGAAGAGCATAGGCGGGCGAGCAGCAAAACTCAAGGAAAACGTGCTGCTTTGCAGCATTGGCGGGTTCGTGTTGACAAGCTCGGCCGTGGACGCGCCATCAGGCGTGATGTCGCTCGCCACCCTGGCCGCCCTGATGATGATCGTCTCGGGGATGGCGCACGCCTCGGTGAACGCGATCCTGAAGTCGGGCAAGGACAAGATGTCCAGCCGGGCGCTGATCGACGGGACCTCGGCGCTGATGGTGCTGCCGGCCGCGCCGTTTCTGCCGTTGCCGCATGGGGCATGGGGATGGCTCTTCGCCTCGACGGCGGTGCATTTCGCCTACCTCTTCTGCCTGATCCGCTCGTTCGAGACGGCGGACATGAGCGTGGCCTATCCGATCGCCCGCGGGATCGCCCCGGCGCTGGCGGCGACGGTGGCGGTGCTGGCGTTCGGCGAGCCGATCTCGCCGTGGATCGCCGCCGGGATCGCCTGTGTCTCGCTGGGCGTGATGCTGGTCGGGCTGGGCCGCCATGCGGACCGCAAGGCGCTCGCCTGGGCGGCGGCCACGGGCGTGACCATCGCGCTCTACACGGTGATCGACGCGCAGGGGGTGCGGGCGGCGCCGACGGCGTTCAGCTACATCGTCTGGACCTATCTGATGCTGGGCGGCGCGATCGCCGTGACCTTCGCCCTCTGGCGCGGGCCGGCCTTCGTCGTGGCGGCGCGCTCGGAGTGGAGGGCCGGGCTGGCGGCGGGCGCCCTGTCGGTGGTCACCTATGGCCTGGCGCTCTGGGCCTACCGGCTGGGCGACACCCCGCGGCTGGCGGCGCTGCGGGAGACCTCGATCCTGTTCGGCGTGGCGATCGCCATCGTCTTTCTGGGCGAACGGCCGACGCGGGCCCGGCTGGCCGGCGTCGGCGTGATCGCGGCGGGCGCGGCGCTGCTGCTGGCGGCGGGCTGAAGCTCGAAGCTGCGGCCCACGCTATGGCGTTCCGACCGCTAGCCTTCCGCCAGGCAGTGCGTGGAGCGGCGGTCCTTCACCGCGAAAGTCGCCTCCGCGCCCTTGCCGCGCAGGTCGTACCAGTCGTTGGCGTAGTGGATGCCCGAGCCGACCGGCTGGCCTTCCAGGGTCGTGACCGAGCCGTCGCCCAGGATCATCCGCACGCGGCCCCGGCCGTTGTCGAAGGTGGCCTTCAGCGTCTGGCCGTCGTCGCAGCGGTAGATGGCGACCACGGTCGGCGGCGTTTCGGGCGTGGCCAGCCAGCGCGGGGTGCAGGCCGCGAGGCCGGCGGCGGCGGCGATCAGGGCGATGGAGATCTGGAAGCGGCGCATGCCGGCAGTCCTATTTGACCGAGAACCCGCCGTCGATCACCAGTTCGGCGCCGGTGACATAGCGGCTCTCCTCCGAGGCCAGCCACAGCACCCCGTCGGCGATGTCCGACGGCAGGCCCTTGACGCCCAGCGGCACCGCCGTCTCGGCCATCGTGTCGAGCGCGCCGGAGCGGGCCGGGCCGAGGTTGGCGCCGAGTTGGCCGGTCATGATCGAATCCCAGATCGGCGTCTCGATGATCCCCGGGTGGACGGAGTTGACGCGGATGCCGTCGCGGGCGGCGGCGCACTCCATCGCGACCGACTTGGTGAACAGCCGCACCGCCCCCTTGGTGGCGCAGTAGCCGGCGAGGATGGCCGAGCCCTTCAGGCCGGCGACCGAAGACATGTTGACGATGGAGCCGCCGCCGCTCTCGCGCATCAGCGGGATGGCGTGCTTGCAGCCCAGGAAGACGCCGTCGACATTGACCGCGGTCTGCTTCTGGAAGTCGGCCAGGCTCATCTCGATGATCGAGCCGCTGATGGCGATGCCGGCGTTGTTCACCAGGACGTCGAGCCGTCCGTGACGCGCCTTGATCGCGGCGATCACCTCGGCCCAGGCGGCTTCGCTGGTGACGTCCTGGGCGAGGACTTCGGCCTTGCCGCCCGCCGCCTGGATGGCGCTCACGGCCGCGGCGCCGTCCGCCACGTCGGTGAGGACCACGGCCGCGCCTTCGGCGGCCAGACGTTCGGCGCAGGCGCGCCCGATCCCGCTGGCGGCGCCGGTCACCAGCGCCACCTTGCCTTCCACGCGAGCGCCCATGCGCCGTCCTCCCTGAGTTTGCGCCGCCAGCTATAGCGGCTGTTCAGGCAGGCTCCAGCCTGACGTAGGGGCGCCGGCCGATCAGCCGAACGGCACTCCGCTGCCATCGGCCATGATCAGTCCGATCACCATCGCCAGCCCGAGCAGCACGATGCCGCCGATGGTGGCGATGTCGGCCAGGTGCTCGAACTTCTCCGCGCGGTGCTTCTCGGTCCCGTGATGGGCCGCGCCGTTCCCGAATTTGAGCCGCATTGCGATCTCCTCGCTTTCCGGTGCGTCCGGGAAGCGACGGGCGGCGAGGGCCGGCCCGTCCGGCGATCGATTGGTCAGGGGCCGCCGGGCAGGCCCTGGTCGCCCGAGCTTGGCCGGGCGTGGAGTCAACCTAGCCGAATTCGGCGTAACCGCGAAATCACAATCTTTTCGACGCCTTGGCGAGCGGCAGTTCGTCGAGCGGGAAGAGGCTGGGCGCATCGGTGGTGCGGGCGCGCTCGATGGTCAGCAGCTTCAGCTTGGTGTCGACGCCGCCGGGGGCGGAGAAGCCGCCGGTCCCGCCGTTCGCCGCGAGGATGCGGTGGCAGGGGACGATGATCGGGATGGGGTTGCGGCCCAGGGCCTGGCCCACCTGCTGGGCGAGCGCGACATCGCCCAGGCGTCGGGCGATGTCGCCGTAGGTCAGGGTCTCGCCGGGCGGGATGGCGCAGGCGATCTCATAGACCCGCTGGTGCAGGGGCGGGCAGTCGGAGAGGTCCAGCGGCACGTCGCCGAGGTCGCCGCGGCCGGTTTCCAGCAGGGCCTGGACGGTTCCGATCGCCTCGGCGACGGGTGGCGGCGGGGCGGTTTCCTCGGCCTGCGGATGACGCCGGGCGACGTAGGCCCGCTGAGCGGCCTCGTCGGGACCGGGCAGGGCCATGCCGCGCACCCCCGCCGTGTTCCAGGCGATGGCGCCCGGGCCCAGGGCCGTGCCGAAGATGGCGAAGGCGGCGGCGTGCATGGGTCGGTATCTAGCATGGGCGGGCGGGCCTACGAAGGTGGGTGCGCGCCGTGGAGTCCGGAAATGGCCAAGCCGGGGAGCGGGCGTGAGTCTTGCCGGCCCGCCAGCACCGGTCTAGAACAAAATGGCAACAAGGAGCGCCGCCATGACCCTTCTCGACCGCGCCCGGGACTTCATCCAGCGCGAGGCTCGGCTGATCGACCGCCGGCTGTTCGAGGCCGGGTTCGACGGCGGCGATCCGCGGGCGGTGCTGGCCGCGCTCGGGGCCTATCAGAACCCCGACGGCGGCTTCGGCCACGCGCTGGAGGCCGACACCCGCACCGGCGCCAGCCAGCCGCTCTATGCCGAGGTGGCGCTGGAGTACATGACCGACGCCGGGGTCGCAGACCCTGAGATGGCGCGCCGCGCCTGCGACTTCCTGCAGGCGGTGAGCGGGCCGGACGGCGGCGCGCCGATCTTGCTGCCCGGCTTCGAGACCGCCGCCCACGCCGCCCACTGGGCGCATGTGGACTTCACGCCGGGGATCAATCCTAACGGCGGGATCGTCGGGCGCCTCTATGCGCTGGGCGTGGCCCATCCCTGGCGCGAGCGGGCGGCCGACTTCTGCTGGGCGGCGATGGACCGGCTGGACGGCGCCCATGACGTCAGCGAGGCGGTGGTCTTCCTGGAGCATGCGCCGGACCGCGCCCGCGCCGGGCCGGCGCTGGCCAGGGCCGTCGAGAGCCTGCCCGGGCAGCCGTTCTACAAGCCCGATCCGGCCGCCGAGGGCTATGGGCTGACGCCGCTGGCCTTCGCCCCCTCGCCGGACAGCGCGGCCCGGCCGCTGTTCGACGACGATCTGATCGCGCGCAATCTCGACCATCTGGAGGGCGAACAGCAGGACGACGGCGGCTGGCCGATCGCCTGGGCGCCGCCGGGCCGGGCGGCGGTCTCGGAGTGGCGGGGCGTGGTGACCCTGCGGGCGCTGAAGGTGTTGCGGGCCTACGGGCGGCTCTAGCGATCGCCGCCGGCGAAGGAATCGGCTGGGCGCGGGCGAGCCTGGTCGGCTAGGCTGGGCGCAACGGCGGGAGACGATCATGGACGACGGTGCGATCACGCAGGGCCTGTGGACCGAGGCCGGGCTGGAGGAACTGCCGCAGGCGATCGCGCTGCGCCGCGCCATCCACATGGAGCCGGAGCTCGGCCTGCATCTGCCCAAGACCACCGCCAAGCTCAAGGCGGCGCTGGCCGGCCTGCCGCTGGAGTTCAAGGAGGGCCCCTCGACCACCGGCGTCATGGCCATCCTGCGCGGGCCGGCCAACGGGCGCACGGTGCTGCTGCGCGGCGACATGGACGCCCTGCCGCTGACCGAGGACACCGGGGTCGACTTCGTCTCGCAGGTTCCCGGGGCGATGCACGCCTGCGGGCACGACACCCATGTGGCCATGCTGGTCGGCGCCGCGCGCATCCTCTGCGCCCACCGCGAGCGGCTGAACGGGACGGTGATGTTCATGGTCCAGCCCGGCGAGGAAGGCTGGCACGGCGCCAAGCACATGATCGACGACGGGCTGCTGGCCGACCCGGCGCCGGACGTCTGTTTCGCCATCCACATCTCGCCGAACATGCCGGCCGGCGTCTTCGGCTCGCGGCACGGGCCGCTGCTGGCTTCGGCCGACAAGGTGCGGGCGCGGATCGTCGGCAAGGGCGGCCACGCCTCGGCGCCGCACGACGCGGCCGACCCGGTGCCGGTGGCCTGCGAGATCGTCACCGCCCTGCAGACCTTCATCACCCGCCAGATCCCGGTGTTCGACCCGGCGGTGCTGACCATCGGCAAGATCGAGGCAGGCACCACCGACAACATCATCCCCGAGGAGGCCAGGCTGCTCGGCACCGTCCGCGCGCTCTCCGAGCGCAGCCGGGCCAAGGTGCACGAGGGCTTCGAGCGCATCGCCCACCACATCGCCGCCGCGCACGGCCTCACCGCCGAGACCGAGGTGGAGCAGGGCTTTCCGGTGACGGTGAATCACAACCATGTGGTCGATCTGGTGGCGCGGACCGCCCGCCAGTTGTTCGGCGAAGGCGCCTTCAAGTCCATGCCGAGCCCGCTGATGGGGGCGGAGGACTTCGCCTATGTGCTGCAGAAGTTCCCCGGCGCGATGGCCTTTCTGGGCGCCGCGCCCGAGGGCGGCGACTGGCGGTCCTGCTGCCCGCTGCACTCCAACCGCATGATCCTCGACGAGACGCAGATGGCGCGGGGCATCGCCCTGCACTGCGCGGTGGCCGAGGCGGTGCTGAACGGCGAAGACCTCTAGCCTGCCACGGGCGAAATGCGCTTTGACGAACGCTTCCTCGATGAACTGAAGGGCCGATTGCGGCTCTCGGACGTCATCGGGAAGTCAGTGAAGCTGCGGCGGCAGGGGCGGGAGTACGTCGGCCTCTCGCCGTTCACCAAGGAGAAGACACCATCGTTTTTCGTGAACGATGACAAAGGCTTCTTCCACGACTTCTCATCCGGCAAGCACGGCGACCTGATCTCCTTCCTGCAGGAGACCGAGCGGCTGACCTTCATGGAGGCGGTCGAGCGGCTGGCGGCGGAGGCTGGGATGGCGCTGCCGGCGGTCGATCCGCGGGCGGCGCAGCAGGAGAAGGCGCGCCAGGGGCTCTCCGACTGGCTGGAGGCGGCGGCGGCTTGGTTCGAGGGGGAGCTGAAGCGGCCGGGCGGGCGCGAGGTTCGGGCTTACCTGGAGAAGCGCGGCATGCCGGAGGCGCTGTGGGGGCGGTTCCGCATCGGCTTCGCGCCACCCTCGCGCACGGGGCTGAAGGACTATCTGATCGCCAAGGGGGCGATGCCGCGCGATCTGGTCGAGGCGGGGCTGCTGATCCAGCCGGAGGACGGCGGTGCGCCCTACGACCGGTTCCGCAACCGGCTGATCTTTCCGATCGCCGATGCGCGCGGGCGGGTGGTGTCGTTCGGCGGGCGGGCGCTCGATCCGAACGACCGGGCCAAGTACCTGAACGGGCCGGAGACGCCGCTCTTCCACAAGGGGCGCATCGTCTATGGCCTGGGCGAGGCCCGGCGGCTGCTGGCGGCGGGGGAGGCGGACGCGCCGCTGGTGGTGGTCGAGGGCTATATGGACGCCATCGCCTGCCAGCGGGCGGGGATCGCGGCGGTGGCGCCGCTGGGCACGGCGCTGACCGAGGAGCAGATGGAGCTGCTCTGGCGGCTGCACCCGGAGCCGACCCTGTGCTTCGACGGCGACCAGGCCGGGCGGCGGGCGGCCAGCCGCTCGATCGACCGGGCGCTGCCGTTGCTCAAACCCGGCAAAAGCTTCCGCTTCGCCATCGTCGAGGGCGGCAAGGACCCGGACGATGTGCTGCGCGAGCAGGGCGAGCTGGCGCTGCGGGCGCAGCTGGCGAAGACCACGCCCTTCGTCGAGGCGCTGTTCGTGCGCGAGCGGGACACCGAGCCGCTGGATACGCCCGAGCGGCGGGCTGGGCTGAAGGCGCGGCTGCGGCAGACCTCCGCCGCCATCGCCGACAAGGACCTGGCGCAAGCCTATCGCGACGAGCTCTTGCGCCGCTTCGACGAGGCGATGCCGCAGAAGCCCGTCTTCCAGCCGCGCGAGAAGCGAAGCTGGGTGAACGGTCGCACCCCCGCCTGGGCGCTGGAGCCGGCGACGGCGGCGGGGCGCAATGCGGCGCGGCGGCTGGCGGAAAAGGTCGAACCGATCTCCGCGGCGCTGGCGCGGCAGGCGGTGGCCGACCCCGCGGTGCTGGACGAACACCTGGAAGCCTTCGCCGCCTTCGGCTTCGCCGATCCGGCGCTGGAGGGATTGGCCAAGGAAATCACCGCCCTTCGCCTGGAAGCCGAACACCTTGACACCGCTACCCTGGAACGCCATCTGGGCGCACGCGGGTTTCGCCAGCTTTTGACAGACATCGACCGGGCCGCATCGCAATCGGGCGCGCCCTTCATGAAACCGGATGTCTCCCTCGAAGCGGCAAGGTCGCAGTGGTCGCGCGCCTATTCGGGGCTCACCCGTCTGGTCGCGTTGGAAGACGCCATCCGATCCTCCAAGGCAAGCCTCGGGGGACGTTCGGACATGGCGGCCTTCGAGCGCCTGAAGGGCGAGCGCGACGCACTGAAGCGGTCGATTAAAACGGGAACGATTTGGGCGGACGAAGGGTCTCGTTAGGGGAGGCCCCTCGCTTTTCCGCCGTTAGCCATATTCGGCCCGGCCCTTGCAGGGGCGCCGGAGCCGAGTTCGGAGACATGGGATGAGCACGACCACCGCCGAAGCCGAAGCGCCCGAAGCCCCCGTGGCGGATGGCCCTCTGCTCGACCTGACCGACGCCGGGGTCAAGAAATTCATCAAACAGGCCAAGACCCGCGGCTACGTCACCATGGACGAGCTGAACAAGGTGCTGCCCAGCGAGGAAGTGACCTCCGAGGCCATCGAGGACACCCTGGCGATGCTCTCCGAGATGGGCGTCAACGTGGTGGAAGCCGAGGAGGCCGAGGCCGCTGAGGGCGGCGAGGTGGCGGTGCGCGAGGAAGCGGCCGTCATCACCACCACCAAGGAAAGCGCCTACGACCGCACGGACGACCCGGTGCGGATGTACCTGCGCGAGATGGGCTCGGTGGAGCTGCTGTCGCGCGAGGGCGAGATCGCCATCGCCAAGCGCATCGAGGCCGGCCGCGACACCATGATCCGCGGGCTTTGCGAGAGCGCCCTGACCTTCGAGGCCATCATGGTGTGGCGCGAGGAGCTGGGCGGCGGGCGCATCCTGCTGCGCGAGGTCATCGACCTGGAAGGCACCTACGGCGGCCAGAACGTGGTCGACAACACTCAGCCGCAGCCTGAAGCCGAAGAAGAGGTTTCCGAGGAAGTCACCGAGGACGGCGAGGCCGCCGCCAAGGCCGAGGGCGACGACGACGACGATTTCGACGATGGCGCGGGCCCGACCATCAGCGCGATGGAAGGCGAACTGCGCGAAGGCGTCATGGCGACGCTGGACGCCATCGCCGAGGAGTTCGAGGGCTTCCGCGCCCTGCAGGACAAGCTGGTCGCCAAGCGGCTGAAGGGCGAGGACCTGTCGGAGGCCGAGCGCGCCGCCTACCAGTCGGCGACGACCAACATCGTCACCCACCTGAAGACCCTGAAGCTCAACAACAACCGCATCGAGGCGCTGGTCGAGCAGCTCTACGCGATCAACAAGCGGCTGATGGGCCTGGAAGGGCGCCTGCTGCGGCTGGCCGACAGCTATGGGATCAGCCGCGGCGAGTTCCTGAAGGCCTACTTCGGCGCCGAGCTGCGGCCCGACTGGTCGGATACGGTCAAGCCGCTGGGCGTGCGCTGGACCAAGTTCGTGGAGAACGACGCCGGCCAGATCGGCGACATCCGCGCCGAGGTGGCGGCCCTGGCCACCGAGACCGGCGTGCCGATCGACGACTACCGCCGCATCGTCCAGACCGTGCAGAAGGGCGAGCGCGAGGCGCGCCAGGCCAAGAAGGAAATGGTCGAGGCCAACCTGCGCCTGGTGATCTCCATCGCCAAGAAATACACCAACCGCGGCCTGCAATTCCTTGATCTCATTCAGGAAGGCAACATCGGCCTGATGAAGGCGGTCGACAAGTTCGAGTACCGCCGCGGCTACAAGTTCTCGACCTATGCGACGTGGTG
>JADZBR010000230.1 GCA_020852035.1 Caulobacteraceae bacterium | reverse complement strand
CGCCTCGATGCCGCCGACGCCCCAGCCGAGCACCGACAGGCCGTTGATCATGGTGGTGTGCGAGTCGGTGCCGACCACGGTGTCCGGATAGGCGACGACGGCGCCGGCCTCGTCGCCGGTCCACACCGTCTGGGCCAGGTACTCGAGGTTGACCTGGTGGCAGATGCCGGTGCCGGGCGGCACCACGCGGAAGTTGTTGAACGCCGAGGAGCCCCAGCGCAGGAAGTTGTAGCGCTCGATGTTGCGCTGGTACTCGCGGTCGACGTTCTCGGTGAACGCCTTGGCGGTGCCGAAGTGGTCCACCATCACCGAGTGGTCGATGACGAGGTCGACCGGGTTCAGCGGATTGATCTTCTCCGGGTTGGCGCCCAGGTGGTTCATGGCGTCGCGCATGGCGGCCAGGTCCACCACCGCCGGAACTCCGGTGAAGTCCTGCATCAGCACCCGCGCCGGGCGGAAGCTGATCTCGTGCTCGATGGAGCCCTTGTTCTCCAGCCACGCGGCCACCGCCTTGGCGTCGTCGTTCCGGGTGTCGCCGCCGTTCTCGTTACGCAGCAGTTTCTCGAGCAGAACCTTCATCGAGTTGGGCAGACGCGAAATCTCGCCGAGGCCCGCTTCTTCCGCGGCCGGCAAGCTGTAGTAGACATAGGTCTTCTTCCCGACCACGAGTTCGCGGCGGGTCTTGAGGCTGTCGATCGACGCCATGTTTGGAGATCCTTCCTGCATCCGGCCGCCCAACAACCGCTCGGGGGATCGCGCGCTGACAGAGGCGGACACACAGCGTCCGTCCCCGCGCCGCACAAAACCCCCAGGTCGACGGCCGGCCGCTTCATAGCGGCGGCTTGCGCGCACGTCCATGCAGGGCAACGCCCCTCCCCCTTGCGGGGAGGGGTTGGGGTGGGGGTGTCAGCGGAGGAGCGTCCGGCAAAACTCCGTTTTGAGCCTTTCCGGCAAGTCACAGGCCTACACCCCCACCCCCTGCCCCCTCCCCGCAAGGGGGAGGGGGAGTGAGCCTCTCCGCCCTACACATCGAAGCCCTCGCCCTGCGCCGCGGCGAGCGGCTGCTGTTCGAGCGCCTCGACCTCGACCTCGCCGCCGGCGAGGCCGTGGCGCTGACCGGCGCCAACGGCTCGGGCAAGACCAGCCTGCTGCGCGCCATCGCCGGCCTCATTCGCCCCGAGGCAGGCGCGATACGCTTCGGCGGCGCCGGGCCGGACGACGCCCGCGCCGAACACCTGCACCTGCTCGGCCACCAGGACGGCCTGAAGCCCCACCGCCTCGCCCGCGACGAACTCGCTTTCCAGGCGGCCTGGGCCGGCGGCGCGCGTCTCGACGCCGCCATCGACCGCCTGGCCCTCGCGCCCCTCCTCGACCTGGAGGTCCGCCGCCTCTCCGCCGGCCAGCGCCGACGCCTCGCCCTCGCCCGGCTGATCGCCGCGCCGCGCCCGCTCTGGCTGCTGGACGAACCGATGGCCCCGCTCGACGCCGCCTGGCGCGCCCGCTTCGGAGAGGTCATGGCCGAACACCTGGCCGGCGGCGGCCTGATCCTCGCCGCCGTCCACGACCCCCTGCCGATCCCGGCCCGCGACCTGGAGCTCGCCGCGTGAGCCGCCTCCTGGCCCTGCTGCGCCGCGAGACCGCTCTGGCCTGGGGCGGCGGCGGCGGGCCGCTGGTGGCGGTCGGCTTCTACGCCGGCGTGGTGACGATGCTGCCGCTGGCCATCGGCCCGGACCTGGAGCGGCTCGCCGGCATCGCCCCGGCCGCCGCCTTCGTCGCCCTGGCGCTCGCCAGCCTGCTCTCGCTGGAACGCATGTTCGAGCGCGACTACGAGGACGGCGCCCTCGACCTCCTGACGCTCTCGCCGACGCCGCTGGAAGCCGTCGCCGCCATCAAGAGCATCGCCCAGTGGATCGCCGCCGGCGCGCCGCTCGCCATTGCCGCGCCCATCGCCGCCATTGCGCTGGGCGCCTCGCCGCAGCACGCCGGCCTGACGTTCGTCACCGCCGCGCTCGGGGGTCTGGCCTTCGCCTTCGTCGGCGGGACCGGCGCGGCCCTGGCGCTGGGCGCGCGGCGCGGCGCGCTGCTGACGGCGGTGATCGTGCTGCCGCTCTTCGCGCCGCCGGTGATCTTCGGCGCCGGCGCGTTGCAGGCCGCGGCGAACGGGCTGGCCTGGACCAGCGGCCTGCTGCTGCTCGCCGGCTATACGCTCGCCGCCGCCGCGCTCGGGCCGGTGGCGATGGCGGCGGCCTGCCGCAACGCGCTCAGCTGATGCTGTTCAAGATGGACACGCTCGCCGCCGTCCGCGAAGGCCGCGTCACCCTCGCCCTGCGCCGCTGGAAACGCCCAAGCGTGAAGGCCGGCGGCCGCCTGCTGACGCCCATCGGCGAACTGGCTATCGAGACGATCGAGGCCATCGCGCTCGCCGACATCACCGAGGCCGACGCCCACGCGGCCGGCTTCGCCGATCTGGCCGCCGCCCGCGCGGCCGTGGCGACCGGCGAGGGCGAAGTCCATCGCATCCGTTTCCGCCTGGCCGGCGCCGACCCGCGCATCGCCCTGCGCCTCGACGCGGAGAACGACCTGTCCGAACCCGTGGAGACGCTCGCCCGCCTCGACGCCGGCCCGCGCGGGGCCTGGACGCGCCCGGTCCTGGAGCTGATCGCCGCCCACATCGCGACCCGCGCCGGCGACCTGGCGCCCCGCCTCGGCTGGGATACGCCGACCTTCAAGACTCACGTCCGCAAGCTGAAGGCGCTCGGCCTCACCGAGAGCCTGGAGATCGGCTACCGCCTCTCGCCGCGCGGCGAGGCGGTGCTGGCGCGCCTTGCCGCCGGCGCCGGCGAGGGCTAAGCGGCGCCCCATGCCCCCGGCCCTGGCCTTCCTCGCCAACCCCGACCGGTTCATGGCCTTCTCCCGCTGGGCCGCGCCGATGTTCGGGATACTCGCCGTCGTCCTGGCGTGCGCGGGCCTGTGGCTCGGCTTCACCGCGCCGGAGGACTACCAGCAGGGCGACACGGTGCGGATCATGTTCATCCACGTGCCGGCCGCCTACATGGCCACCTTCGTCTATGTGTGCCTGGCGGGGGCGAGCTTCCTGTCGCTGGTGTTCCGCCACGCCCTGGCCGACGCCGCCGCCAAGGCCGCCGCCCCGCTGGGCGCGGTGTTCACCGCCCTGGCCCTGATCACCGGCTCGCTCTGGGGTGCGCCGATGTGGGGAACCTGGTGGGTATGGGACGCACGCCTGACCTCGGTGCTGGTGCTGTTCCTGTTCTACCTGGCCTACATCGCCCTGCGCGGCGCCATCGACGATGAGGCCAGGTCCGCCCGCGCCGGCGCCATCCTGGCGCTGGTCGGGGCCATCAACCTGCCGGTGGTGAAGTTCTCGGTCGACTGGTGGAACAGCCTGCACCAGGGCGCCTCGGTGTTCCGCGCCGACGGGCCGACCATGTCGGCGGTCTATCTCTGGCCGCTCGGCCTGATGGCCCTGGCCTACACCGCCGCCTTCGGATCGCTCTGGCTGGTGCGCATCCGCGCCGAGGTCTGGAAGAAGCGCGCCGGCGCGGCGGCGCTGGCGGCGGCGGTGTTCTGATGCCGGATTTCGACGCCTCCCCCTACGCCGCCTTCGTCTGGCCCGCCTACGCGATCACCGCGCTCGGCTTTGTCTGGATGGTGGCCGACAGCCTGATCCGCGCCCGGCGCTGGAAGGGCCGCACCGGCAAGGACCGCAGATGAAGCGGCTGATCGTCTGGCTGCCGCTGGCGGCCCTTGCGGCGCTGGCGACGTTGTTCGCGGCCTACGCCCTGAACCGCGACCCGCAGGTCACGCCGCAGGCGATGGTCGGCAAGCCCGTGCCCGCCGTCGCCCTGGCCGGCCTCGACGGCGCCTCGCCGCGCAGCCTCGCCGAGGCGGCCGGCAAGGGCCCGGTGCTGATCAACTTCTTCGCCTCCTGGTGCGCGCCCTGCGAGTTGGAGCACCCGCAACTCACCGCCCTGAAGGCCAGGGGCGTGCGGGTCGTCGGCGTCGCCTACAAGGACGCGCCGCAGAACACCCAGGCGTTCCTGACGCGCCTCGGCGACCCATTCGAGCGAGTGATGATCGACCGCCAGGGCGCCGCCGGCATCGAGTTCGGCCTCACCGGCGTGCCGGAAACCTACGCGGTCGATTCGCGCGGCGTGATCGTCGGCAAGTTCGCCGGCCCGCTGGACGCCGTGGAGGCCGAACGGCTGGCGGGCCTCGCCGCGCATTGATCTTGCGTTAACCACGTTCGCCGCTAGCCTCGCCCGTATGGCCCTGCCGCCGCTTCGCAACGCTCCCGTCCCGACCTCCGCCCCGCAGGCGCAGCCGCCCAGAGACGTGCGCGCCGCTCAGCGGGCTTTCTTCGAGGCGGCCCTGGGCCGAGCTGGCGCGCCGGAACCGAAGGCCGCCAAGGCCGAGCCGCCCGCGCCGGTGGACGTCTCCAAGGTCGAGACCCAGCGCTACGCCCGGCCAGGTTCGATCATCGACATCAAGGTCTAGGGCTCGATCGCCGGCGGCGGGACGGGCGGGGCTTCGCCCTTCTCCTTCATGTGCTTCATCATGAACGGCAGCTGGGTCAGCACGAACAGCACCGACATGATCTGCAGGCCCGGAAATCGGAACGCCACCCACAGCGGCTCCGGCTGGGTGCGCCAGACGATCTCGTTCAGCACGGCGGTGGCCAGGTAGTAGAGGCCGAAGCGCACGGCGAGCGTCTTCCAGGCGTCGTCGGCCAGGTGGAGGGATTCGCCGAGCAGCGCCTTCAGCAGGTTCTTCTTCAGCGCCACCCCGCCCAGCAGCAGCCCGCCGAGCAGCAGATTGATCACCGTCGGCTTGATCTTCACGAACACCGCGTCGTGGAAGATCAGGGTCAGCCCGCCGAAGATCAGCGCCGCCACACCGCCGACCAGCGGGATCCAGGCGATCCGCCGCTCCACCACCAGCCCCAGCAGCAGCGCCGCCGCCGAGCCGGCGACCAGCCACCAGGTCGCCTGCACTAGGTCGCGGTGGATCAGGTAGCCGACCAGGAACGCGAAGACGCCGCCGTAGTCGACCACGCCGCGCACGATCTTCTGGGTCTTGCGATCGAGCGCCATGGTCAGTCCTTCAGCCCCACCAGCGAGCGGGCGAAGGCGCGCGGCTCGAACGGCTGCAGGTCCTCGATCCCCTCGCCGACGCCGAT
>JADZBR010000229.1 GCA_020852035.1 Caulobacteraceae bacterium | reverse complement strand
GACGCAGCGAGGGATTGGTGGTCCTGACACCGCGCGCAGACCGAGAGGTCGTCATACCTTGGGGCCGAAGGGGATTCATTTACGGGGAGATCTACCGCGCCTCGGACGGCGCCCGCCGCGACCGTCTCCCGCTCGGCGATGGAGGGGGGCTAGCACCTTACCACGGCCTGCGGCGAGACACCTTCGGCCGCTATGTCGCCCTGCTGGGCGGAGACGACGGCGGCGTGTACCGCGACCCGTCGGGCGGGATCGACGCCTTGGTGTGGCGGCATGGACCGCTGACGCTCGTCAGTTCAGATTTTTCACGCCTGCCCCGCGCGTTCTGGCCGCAAGGTCTGCGCCTGGACTGGGCCGCGGTCGGCCGCTTCATGGGCGCCGCGTCGGCGGCGACCTCGGAACTCGGGCTCGAGGGCGTTTTGGATGTGGCGCCGGGCGCCCATCGCGGCTTGGCCCGGCTAGACGCCACCACGCTGATCTGGTCGCCCGCCGCCTTCGCTGCGAGTTGTGACCAGCGTGCGGACGCAGACCTGGCCGACGAACTTCGCGGCCGTCTGGACATGGTGATCGGCGCGCTGATGGGCGGGCGTAGGCGCGCCGCAGTCGAGGTCTCCGGCGGCCTGGACTCGGCGATTGTCGCCGGCTCGCTTGGCCGGCTCGGCCTGACCGATCAGATCGCGCTCTGGCTGAACTATGTCTCGGACCGTCCCGAGGGTGATGAGCAAGCCTATGCCCGCGCGGTCACGGCGGCGATCGACGTAGAATTGACTGCCGTGCGCCTGACGGTATGTCCCCTGGTGGAGGCCGACTTCGCCGAGGTCGCCCGCGCTCCCCGCCCCCCGATGAACGCCCTAGTACCACGGCTCGATCGCGACGTGGCCGCGCAGCTGGCGCGGCATGAGGCGACGGCCCTGCTGTCGGGCCAAGGCGGCGACGCCGTCTTCTATCAGATGCCCACTGTCCTGGGCCTTGCGGACGAGCTGCGGCGGCGCGGACCGATCGCCCTGCTCGACCCGATGGTCGCCCATGTCGCCAGCATGCTGAGACGCTCGGTCTGGCGCGTCGCCGCCGACGCGATCGGCGCGCATGACCCGCCTGCCGAACACCGCCGCCCGATCGCCGCCGTCCCCAAGTCCCTTGCGCAGGCGCGCCACCCGTGGATCAGGGCGAGCGCCCGGTCGGCGCCGGCCAAGCGGCTGCAGGTCATAGGCCTGGCCAATGCGCATGTGGCGACGGGGGATCGGCGGCTCACGCGCTCGGCTGATCTCCTCTATCCCCTGTTCGCCCAACCGATCGTGGAGTTCTGCCTGCAGGTTCCCGTCGCCGCGCTTCAACGCCGTGGGCGCGAACGGGCCCTGGCGCGGCGCACCTTCGCCGATCGCTTGCCTGCGATCATCGTCGAACGGCGCAAGAAGGGGGAGCTCACCGCGTTCCACGCTCGGACCGTGGCGGCCAGCCTGGACTTTCTGCGCCCCCACCTGCTCGACGGGTATCTCGTCGCGGCGGGTGTGATTGATCGCGGGCGGCTCGAGGAGGCGCTGCGGCACAACCACCTGCTTCGACATGCCGGTGGCGGAGAAATCCTGGTCGCTGCGGCCCTGGAATCATGGGTGCGTCACTGGCGCAGCTAGGCGCCGGACGTCGGGCGGCCCGGTGGGCGCGCTGGCGCAAGATAGCGATCCAGCCAGGCGAAGGCGCGCGTGTAGAGATCGCGCAGGTTGCCGGGGCTGGCGACGATGTGTCCCTCGCCCCAGTAGGTGATGAGGATCGCATCCTTGCGCAGGCGCCAGAGCGCCGAGAACATCTCCTCGGCCTGGCCAAGCCCGATGGGATCCTGATCGCCATGAATCAGCAGCACCGGGGTGTGGATCGCTTCAACTGCGAAGACCGGGCTGTTGCGAAGATAGCGGGCCGGGGCGCGCCAAGGCGGGACGCCCATGCGTCCTTGGGCGTTCTCGGCGAAGCCGGCGGGCCAGCTCGGCCAGACCCCATCTTCGGGGCTGACCCGCCAGCTCGGCTGGAAGACGCCATAGAGGCTGAGCAGATCGCTCGGCGCGTTCATAGCGATAGCCGCCTTGAACCGATCGGTCTGACCGATCACCCCCAGCGTGGTGTAGCCGCCGTAACTGTGTCCCCAAAGCGCCACGCGATCCGGATCGAACGCGTCCGGCGCCTGCGCCGCGGCGGCGTCCACCACGCCCAGAACTCGCCTGGCGATCCCCGCCAGGGGCTCGCGATCCGACATCGCCAGCGGAAGGCTGGGAAGCAGCACCGCATAGCCGTGGCCGACGAGCATTCGCACGTCGATCGCAAAGTTCAGGATCGGCGGTTTCGCCGCCGGCGGCGCATCATAGACATCCCCCAGATAGGGACGCACGATGAGGGGCGGCGCGGCCGCCCCGGGCGTCCCGGTCGGCAGATAGAGCCAGCTGGTCAGATGCTCGCCGTGGGGACCGAGGTGATGGATCGGCAGGAGCTTTGGAACATCCACATCCTTCAGGCCGGCGTTGATCCGGGAGATCACCGTAGGCGGTCGCCGAGGGCGACGCAGCTCGAGCGTTTCTTCACCCCTGGGCGAAGTTCGCGCCGCCAGCAGGGCCCGGCGCGCGGCGATGTAGGCGAAGGCGGTGTCCGCGCGCGTGATCGTCAAGCCGGCGTCCCGGCCGTCTTCCAGCCGCAGCCGCCCGCGGTCGCCGCGCAGTAGGAGGGTTTCGGGAGCAGCCTTACCGAGGTAGCGCAGGCGCGAGACGACCGCCGAGCGCCGAACGGGCAGCGGCGTCACCCCGCTCACGCCGATCTTCCGGACGACGCCAACCGTGGAGACCGCCCACAGGCGGCCATCGGCGACCACCCGCAGGCGATCAGCGCCGATCCAGGTCGCGCGCGGTGCGCCCGGCAGCCGAGCAGTCAGGTTGACCGGGCTGGCGGCGGACAGGCGCCACCAATCCGCCCGTCCCTTTTCGTCGGCGCGGGATCGCGCCCGCACGATAGGCGTCTCGCCCAGCCAGCCCGTCTCGACCGCCGCCGGCCGATGTTGGAGGTCCGCAACGAGCGCCTGGGTGTTCAACGTCGTGAACCGGGCCGACTCGGTTTCGAAGATCCGGAAGGTCCCCTCCGTCCAAGGCGCATCCGGTCCCCGCGCAAACACCAGCAGCCCTCGCCCTGATGGCGACCAGCTCAACAGGGTGTCCAGCACATCGCAGTCCCCACACGGTCGGACGATCTGTCGGGTTTCGAGATCCAGAATCGCCAGTTGCGTGGCCTCCGTCCCGGTCCCCCAGGCGCCCTGGGGCGGGCGCCCTTCGGCGGGTTGAAGGCGCGCACCGGCGGCCAACAGCGCCAGTCGCCGCCCACCTGGGGCCAGCTCCATGTCGAGGAACGCCCCTTTGGCCAGCGCTGCCTGCGTCCCATCCCGCACGTCGAAGCGCAGCAGATGCGCGGGCGCGGGGGTCGGCGCGGCCTGAGCGTAGGCGCCGCTGCCGATAAGGGTGTAGGCCGCTGCGCCAGCCGCCGCCGCCGCCCATCGCGGCGGCAGCCGGCGCGCCGATTGCGATCCAAGACGCAGCTCCCAGGGCGGGTCACCAGAAGGGCGGGCCAGAACCAGGAGATCGTGGGCCGACGCCCAAAGGACGCTGCGCCCGGTGGCGTTGGACGCCGGCGTGACGCCGAGCCACCGGACCTCGCCGCTCCGCCGCGTGACCACCCCGAGCTCCCAGCCGCCGTCCGCCACCCGAAACACGGCCAAGTGGGCGCTGTCCGGCGCCCAGGGTCCAGCCAGGTAGCCGAAGCCCTTCGGCTGTGCCATCAACGGTCGCCCGGCCGGATCTCCCGCCAGATCGGAGATCAGGAGCCGGCTGGCCCCCAACGGGTTACGGTGTTGCGCATCAAAGCGGGCGGCCGAGTCGTAAGCGCCCCGCCGCTCGATGACGGCGTAACGCCCCGCCGGATCAACCGACACCTCCCCAAAGCTTTCCTGCGCCAGGAGATCCTCGACCGTGAACGGGCGAGCCGCAGCGCCGTGCGGCCTAAGCCCCGCGCACAGCACGAGCCCAACGGCGAGGACAACCCGACGCATCGGACGAGCCTTCCGCTCACCAGGCCTTGACGAGCTGAAGGGAGACAAACCGCCCCAACGGACTGGCGTTCGCCGCGTCGTAGGCGACGCCGGCCGCATTGTCATAGAAGGGCGGGCGCGCATCGAAGAGATTTCGCACGCTCAAGGTGGCGGTGACGCCCTTCAACCGCGACGCTTCGGGGGCCGTGTAGCGCAGCTGCAGGTCTAGGGTGGCGAGGTCGTCGATTTTCAACCCGAGCGCATCCTCGTAGGCCGAGGTGTAGTTGAGCGCCAGGCCGGCGCCGAAATCGCCGCGCCGCCAGTCCACTGTGGCCCGCGCGCGCAGATCCACCGGGTAGGTCGCCACGCCCAGGAAATCGACGGGCGCTGAGGTCGGCGTGAGCTGCTGCCGGTAGCGATAGAGGTGGGTGAGCGTTCCCTCAAAGGTCAGCTCATTGGCCCCGAAGGCGCGCCGATAAAGCGCCGAGACATCCAGCCCGCTCACCCGCAGAGATGCGGTGTTGACGTATCTGGCGTCTACGATCGCGCCATAGGCCTCCGGGCCGCCCAGCACCGTCCGGGTCGCTGGGTCGGCGAGCAGCGCCTCGACGATGGCATGGTCGGACGGATTGGCGGCGGGCGTGACGCGCTGCACGAAGACCGCGACCTTGGGGTCATCAAGCGCGGTCTGGATGTTGGCGCGCACCGGCTGATCGATCCTGTCCTTGAACTTCACGTCGAACCAGCTGGCGCTGATCCTCAGGCCGGACGCCGATCGCCATTCCAAGCCCGCCGTGAGCGTGTCGGCTGTCTCTGGTTCGAGATCGGGATTGCCGCCTGTCTGGATCAGCGTGCCGACCCGCACGCCCTTCGAAGGTAGGAGCGATGAGATATTGCTGGGCGCATCGCTCAACTCGCGCAGGCCAGGCGCCCGAAACGAGCGTCCGTAGCTGGCGCGGAGCAGGAGACCGTCCGCTGGCGACCAGAGCGCCCCCACCTTGGGATTTCCGGTCCAGCCGAAGTCGTCATAGCGCTCAATGCGTCCGGCGAGCGACAGTTCGAGGCGCAGCACTCCGGGGCGGGCGTTGTCGGGCCCGACTAGGGGCGCGCGCAGTTCGGCGAAGGCGGCCTCGATCCGTCGGTCGACCTCGACCGCCGCGGCCGCCACCGGCGCGGGCGTCGTCACATAGTTCTGGCCGATGCGCGTGAAAGTCTCTTCGCGATGCTGGGCGCCCACCGCGAGGCGCATTCGCCCTCCAGGCAACGACAAGAGGGCGCCATCAGCTTTCAGATTGAGGGTGCGCACGGTCGCGCGGTTGCGAAAGCGCTGGTACCCGCCGCCGATGTAGTCGAGCACCGCCTGCGCATTGGAGGCCTGACCGTTGAACGGGTTGAAGTAGCCGTCACGTGCCGGGTCGAAGGCCGTTTCGGCTTGGTCGGGCGTGACGCCTAGCGCCTCACGCAACGCGATGGTGTTCAAAAGCCCGGTGTTGCGGGCCTTGCCGGTCTCGCGGCTATAGGCGCCGTAGGCTTCCGCGCGCCAGTCGCCCCAAAGGCGGATCTCGGCGCCGAACGAGGCGCCGAGGCTCTCGGCCGAGCCTTCGGCGCGGGCGCTCGGCAGTTCGGCGAAAGCGTACTGGATGCTGTGGCTGGCAGCCCCGCTGGGCGACACAAAGAAGGGATTGGCGGGGGTGATGGTGACGAGGCCGGAGTTGATCCCCGAGTCGAGGCCATAGGTGCGATAGCCGTAACGAAGGTCACCCGAGACCTCGAGCCGCTCAGTCAGTTCCTGCCGCGCTGTCAGATAGAGGCTATGCCGCTTTTGGGCTGGCAGCACGTCGACGCCGACCCGTTGATTGCGCAGATTGATCACCCCCGCCAGAAAGTCCGCCGGTTGCAACCCGACGCCGGTCTGCCCGGCGGGGATCGCCCAGAACGGCAGGTTTGTACCGCTCGCCGGGTCCGGCCGCAGCACATTGCCTGGGAAGGCGAAGCTGCTCCGCTGATCGCTTCCCCCCAGCCGCCGCAGATCGGCGTCGCGGGTGGTCTTGCGGTCTTCCGCATGGAGGACGTCGCGCTGATGGTACTCATAGGAGAAGAGCCCGGCCCCGCCCGACCACCGGCCGCCGAGGGTCTGGGCGGCCTGCTGTTCGAAAGGCTCGCCGGCGGTCGCCACGCCGCCCATCAGCCGAGTCTCGGCCCCTTCGTACCGTCGCTTGAGCACGATGTTGACCACGCCGCCGACCGCATCGGAGCCATAAAGGGCGGAGGCGCCATCCAGCAGCAGTTCCACCCGCTCAACGGCCGCCGTCGGAATCGTCGAGATGTCGGCGAACTCGCCGTTGGAGCCCGCGCCAGCCACCCGACGGCCGTTGACCAGCACCAATGTCGCGTCCGCGCCTAGACCTCGCAAATTCAGGCCGGCGCCGAAGTGGTTGTTGGTGGCCTGACGTTCGCCGCCGTTGTTATTGAGGCCTTCGTTGGTCGTCCCGCCGAAGTTCTGCGGCAGGGCGGCGAGGGCACCCGCCACAGTCGCATACCCCGACCGGTCCAGTTGGTCCCGGCTGAGAATGACCACTGGCGAAGGACCGTCCGTCAAGCCGCGGATTAGCGACCCGACGACCGTCAGGGCTTCCACGAGGGGCGGCCGCGCCGGCGTCAGAGGCGCGGCGTCGCGTCCCTGCGCCGTCGCCAACGGCGGCGGATCCTCAGCGAAAGGGCGGTCGGCCGGACGCCCGGCCGGCGGAGTCTTCGCCGTGCGCGGCGTCGAGGCTTCGAGCACGAGGACGTTCGGTGCGGTCCGTTTGGCCGTGATGCCGCTGCCCTTCAACAGGCGCTGCAACGCGTCCTCCGGTGTAAGCTGCCCTTTCACGGCCGGCGCTTGGCGGTCCGCCACGAGATCGGCGGCATAAAGAACCTGCTGGTGGGTCTGACTCGCCAGCGCCACCAGCGCTGCATCCAGTGGTCCGGCCGACACATCGACCTTCACCGGCGGGGCCGCCAGCGCAGGCGCCGCCCCTGCGGTGGCGAGCAACCAGACCGAACTGGCCAGCAGGCGTCCCCTAAGGCCGAGCAAAGAGTGCGCGATACGAATCATGTCTCTCCCCCGACGCCGTATTGATCTGGATGGGGCCAAGCCCGGTCGTTTGATCGGCGTCACGGAGGAGACGCGCCAGCCTGGCGAAACGCGAACCGCGACCGCCGAAATTTCCTATCCGGCGCGCGGAGCGTCCATCGCCCGCAGCCGGACGCCGCCCGCGGTGACTTCGGCGCGCAGGTCAAAGAGCTCGGTGACCGCCGAGACGAATCCCCTTGTGTCGCCCGTATCGAAGACGCCACTCACCCGCACTTGGCCGACGGGGCCAGCGTCGAGCGCGATCTGCTCGCGATTGTAGCGATTGACCTCGGCGACGGCGTCCGCGAGCGGCGTTTGGTGGAACCGTAGGCGGCCGGTCGTCCAACTGGTCGCAGAGGCGGCGTCGGCCGACGCCGGCGAGGGCCGAGCACCGTTCAGGACGATTTTCTGGTTCGGCGTCAGCGTCCATTGCTCATCCCGCGTCGGACGCGAAACCCGGACACGCCCTTCGAGCAAGACCACCTGGGTCGCCGGACCGGCGCGCCGAACGTCGAACCTGGTCCCGAGCGCTCGCACTTCGGCATCGCCCACCTGGACCACGAACGGCCGCGCCACATCGTGCGCCACTTCGAAGAACCCCTCCCCGCGCCGAAGCACGAGCCTGCGCTCGGTGCGCGTGAAGCGGACCTCGACCTTGCTGTCGGTGTTCAGCCTGAGCACCGACCCGTCCTCCAGCCGGACGATCTGCTGGGCCCCCACCTCGGTGTGGTAGGTCTGCGGTGCAAAGAGCGTGACCGCCAGCGCGATCGCGCCCGCCAGGACTGCAGTCGCCAAGCCAAACTGCGGCAAGGCTTTGGCCGCGCGCCGCCAAAACACCTGCCTCGCCTTCGGCCGGCGGAGCGCCGTTTCGGTCAAGCGCACGAGTTCGGGATCGTTGCGGACCCGATCGGCCTGTCGCCATCGCGCTTCCACCTCGGCGTAGGCGGCCCGGTGGGCCGGCGTACGGCGCCATTGAAAGAACTCTTCAGCCAGCGCTTCGCTAACGGACTCCTGGTTCAGCCGCGTGAACCACGCGGCGGCTTCTTCGAGGGTTCGGCGATCGTCTCCTCGGAGCGTGCCCATGGCCAGGTTCGACGCCTCACTCTCGCAGGCGAGCTACGAACAGCAGGATCGCCTTCTGCAACCGCTTGTCGATCGCCCGGACCGACAAACCGTAGCGTTGCGCGATCTCACGGTTCGTCAAGCCCCCGATCTTGCTGAGCAGCAGGACCTCCCTGAGATTCGGCGGGAGGGAGAGAATAACCTCCCGCACCAGGAGGTCGTCCTCCGCCGTGCGGCCTGGGAGGCCCGGTGGCAGCAGTCGCTCAGGGGCGTGCGCCGCATGGTCGGCGCGCACGCGATCGCGGCGATAGGTGTCGCGCGCCAGATTAAGCGCCACCGTCATCAGCCAGCCGCGTGGGTGCTTCACGGCTGGGCCCGATGGGTGGTCGCAGAGCCGCACATAGGTTTCCTGGGCGATATCGTCCGCCAGTTCGGCGCCGAAGCGCCGCCGCAGCGCGGCTGTCAGCCAAGCGAAGTGGTTGCGCCAAGAGAGGTCTGACGCCTGCGCGCCAACCTCTACAACAGCCGTCGCCGCGACCTTCGGCGCCAGCCGGGCGCGCGCCGCGCCACCGGAATAGGGGCGGGACATGTCATCCCCTCGGGATGCGCCGCGCGCCGTGGCGACCGGGTGTGTCGAACGCAAGGTCCATTGTCCTTGCGCCCCGCGCTTTCCCGCGCCTCGATGGCGCGGTCTTGCATGGCGCGGGCGCCCAGTGGCTGCGACTCGGCTGTCGCGGCGGCGCCGGCCATGTCGGCCCACGCCAAGCCTTAGAGTGTCACAACGCGAACCGTCCGGCTAGAGCCGGGCCGGGACCGTGATCCCAGCCAACCCCGAAGCAGCCTTACGCGGGAAACGGATCTCAGCGTCGAAGGCGTCAGTCAGATTTGCATCACTTGTCCGCCGCTGCCCTTCGACAGACCCGACACTCAGGCCCTGTTGGCGCCACCTGGAGGATCGCACCCGCGCAGATGGTGAGAGCTGGCCGGGGACTTGATGTTCGGTTGGTCGGTGGCGAAACGCCGACCGGGCCAGCCGCCCTCAATGAACAGTACATTCCTCCGCCGCCCCCGGCCTCTTCGCACAGGATCAGCCGCCCGCTAGGGTGCGCCCTGGGAGGGCCTGATGCGCTGGATTCTGAGAGGATTGCTCGGCCTGGCGGCCGTGGTCGTGGTGCTGGCGGCGGTGGTGGCCGCGCGTACGCTGACCGCCCAGCCGCCGGGCGGGGCCGCCGGCCCGCCGGTGAAGCTCGCCGCGCCGGTGGCGGTGGACGCGGGCCGCGCGGCCCAGCACCTCTCGCAGGCGATCCAGATCCGCACGGTCAGCAACCAGGACCCGGCGCAGAACCAGTGGGCGGAGTGGAACCGGCTGCACGCCTGGCTGGCCGCCACCTACCCGGCGGCCCACGCGGCCATGACCCGCGAGACGGTGGCCGGCCGCGGCCTGGTCTACACCTGGGCCGGAACTGACACGGCCCTGCCGCCGATCGTGCTGATGGCCCATCAGGACGTGGTGCCGGTGACGCCGGGATCCGAGGGCGACTGGCGCCATCCGCCGTTCGCCGGCGTGGTGGCCGACGGCGCGGTCTGGGGCCGCGGGGCGATCGACGACAAGGGCTCGCTGGTCGGCCTCTTCGAGGCGCTCGAGACCCTGGCCGCCCAGGGCTTCAAGCCGCGCCGCACGGTGATCATCGTCTCCGGCCACGACGAGGAGGTCGGCGGGACCGGCGCGCGGGGCGCCGCCGCGCTGCTGGCCTCGCGCGGGCTGAAGGCGCAGTTCGTACTCGACGAGGGGATGCTGGTGGTGCGCGACAACCCGGTCACCGGCACGCCCACCGCCATCATCGGCATCGCCGAGAAGGGCTATGCGACCCTGCTGGTCACCGCCAAGGCGGAGGGCGGTCACTCCTCCGCTCCGCCCAAGGACGGCGGCGGCGTGGTGGCCCTGTCGCGCGCGGTCGCCGCCATCAACGATGCGCCCTTCAAGCCGAGGTTCTCCGGCCCCGGCGCCGAGATGCTGCGCCACCTGGCGCCGCAGGCCTCGCCGGTGGTGCGCATGGCGGTGGCCAACACCTGGCTGTTCGGCCCGCTGCTGGTGAACCAGATGTCCGCCACCCCGCCCGGCGCGGCCCTGCTGCACACCACCATCGCGCCGACCATGCTGAAGGGCAGCCCCAAGGAGAACGTGCTGCCGCAGGACGCCAGCGCCTGGATCAACTACCGCATCGCGCCCGGCCAGAGCTCGACGGATGTCATGGCCCGCGCCAAGGCGGCGGTCGGCGACCTGCCGGTGACCCTCGCCTGGGTGACGGCGCCCAACGAGCCGTCGCCGGTCTCCTCGACCAGCTCCGAGGCCTGGCGCACCCTGGCCGCGCTGGCGGGCGAGGTCTCCGGGGCGCCGGTGGCGCCGGGGCTGGTCACCGCCGGCACCGACAGCCGCTTCCTCGCGCCGGTGGCCGAGGACGTCTACCGCTTCCAGCCGGTGGCGCTGTCGCTGAAGGAGACCGCCATGATCCACGGGACCAACGAGCACATCGCCATCGGCGACCTGGAGCGCATGGTGCAGTTCTACGCCCGGCTGATCGCCACGGCCGCCGCATGACGCCCCCCTGGTGGCGCGGGGCGGCGATCTACCAGATCTACATCCGCAGCTTTTTCGACTCGGATGGCGACGGGCACGGCGACCTTGCGGGCGTGCTGGCCAGGCTCGACTACATCGCCAAACTCGGCGTCGACGCCATCTGGCTTTCGCCGGTGCACCCCTCGCCCAACCGCGACTGGGGCTATGACGTCGCCGACTATGAGGGCGTGCACCCCGACTACGGGTCCCTCGCCGATCTCGACGCCCTGGTCGAGGCGGCCCACGCCAGGGGGATCAAGGTGCTGCTCGACGAGGTGCTGTCGCACACCTCCGACGAGCATCCCTGGTTCGCCGCCAGCCGCGACGGCGGGGCGGACGGCCCGTTCGCCGACTGGTACGTCTGGGCCGACCCGGCCGAGGACGGGACCGCGCCGAACAATTGGCTCAGCGTCTTCGGCGGCCCGGCCTGGGCCTACCAGCCGGCGCGCCGCCAGCACTATCACCACAAGTTCTTGCGCCAGCAGCCGAAGCTCAACTGGCGCAATCCCGCCGCGCGAGAGGCGGCGCTCAAGGTGCTCGACTTCTGGCTGGCGCGGGGGATCGACGGCTTCCGCCTGGATGTCGCCGGCACCTTCCTGCATGACGCGGCCCTGACCGATAACCCCGCCGTGCCGCCCGCCGAGCGCGGCCGCCGCGAATGGGGCCACGCCAGCGAGATGCAGCGCCACCTCTTCGATTCCAACCTCGAAGAGAACGTGCAGATGCTGGACCTCATCCGCCGCCGCGTGGACGCCTTCGAGGGCCGCTTCGTCTTCGGCGAGTTCTCGGAAGAGGAGGCCCGCTGCGGCGGCTACCTCGGCCCCGAGGCGGGGCTGCACTCCGGCTACAACTTCAACTTCCTGAACGCCCGGCGACTGGAGCCGGGCTTCGTCAAGCGCCACTACCAGATGCTGGCCGGCTATCCCGACCACTGGACGTGCGTCTCCTTCTCCAACCACGACGTGCCGCGCACGGTCACCCGCTTCGGCCGCGGCGGCGCGGACCCGCAGGTCGCCAGGCTGATGTTCGCCCTCTTGCTCACCCTGCCGGGCAACCCGCTGATCTACATGGGCGAGGAGCTCGGCCTGCCGGACGGCGAGGTCACCCGCGCGCAGTTGCGCGATCCGGTCGGCGACCTCTACTGGCCCATCGCCAAGGGCCGCGATCCCTGCCGCACGCCGATGCCGTGGAGCGCCGGCGCCTCGCTGGGCTTCACCACCGGCGCCCCCTGGCTGCCCGCCCAGCCGTCCCATGCGCCGTTGACCGTGGAGGCGCAGGAGGCCGACCCCGGCTCGGTGCTGAGTTTCGCCCGCGCCGCCCTCGCCGCGCGCAAGGCCTCCGCTGCGCTGCGGCTGGGCGAGATCGCCTTCCTGGACGCGCCCGATCCGGTGCTGGCCTTCGAACGCACCTGGCAGGACGAGAAGGTGCTCTGCGCCTTCAACATGGGCGAGGCCCCGGCGCGCGTTCCCTTCGACGCGGCCGGCGAGACGCTGATCGCCGCCGGCGAGGGCGAACTCGGCCCGTTCGGTGTTCTGGTGCGCCGCGCCGAGGGCTAGGATCGGCAGCCCGCCGGGAGACCGCCATGCCGAAGATCGACCTCGCCACCGTCCCGGAGCGCAAAGGGGTCGGCTATCCGACGCCGTTCCAGGAGCCCTGCGCCGACCGCATCCGCCAGCGCCTGGGCGACGCCAGCGGCCTTGCGGACTTCGGCGTCAACCTGATGCGCCTGCCGCCGGGAAACTGGTCCAGCCAGCGCCACTGGCATTCGCATGAGGACGAGTTCGTCTATGTGCTGGCCGGCGAACTGGTGCTGATCGAGGACGCCGGCGAGACCCTGCTGCGCGCCGGCGACTGCGCGGCTTTCCCCAAGAACAGCGGCGACGGCCACCACATGATCAACCGCTCGGATACGACGGCGGTTTATCTGGAGGTCGGCTCGCGCGACATGGCCGACCTCACCACCTGCTCGGACATCGACATGATGAGCGCCAACGCCGACGGCCGCTTCACGCACAAGGACGGCTCGCCCTATCCGGGCGGCTGACCGCCGGGTCGACGAAGGCGATCAAGGGTGTGGACGGACAGGGTGGCGCGACGGTGGTCTCGATCATGCTGCGCCGCCTTCGCGAAGGTCGTTGCTCCAGTCTTCCCGTCCGTGCCGGACGCGCAGGATCCATATGTCGTCGCCCTCGATGACATAGACAACGATGTGGGAACGGTAGGGATGGATGCGCACGGGCGGACGGGTCTCCGTACGTTCCCGAGCGGCTTTCGGAAACTCGGCCAGGAACAAAAAGGTCTCAACCAGGCCCGCATAGTAGGTCTCTGCCTGATCGGCGCCGAACTCGCGAACGCCCTCGACGTAGATCGCAACGACGTCCTCGTCAGCCCTTCGGCTGAGCCTATAGGCCATGACCCACGCTGGACCGATGGCGAGCGTCGGCGAGAATCTCCTGCATCGATCGGGGGCTCACCCCGCTTTCAATCGCCTCGTCGATCAAGGTTTGCATGGCGCGCACTTTCTCGTCGCGCTCTTGGTCGCGGCGGATCAGGTCGCGGACATAGTCGCTCGCGTTGCTGTAGCGCCCGGTCTGGGATCGCCCCTCGACCCATTCTTTCATGGCGTCAGGCAGGGAGACGTTCATCGTGGCCATGGGAGTCACCTCACCCTTCGGTTTATAGCAAAGATTGACAATCTTTGCCAACAAATCAACCCGCTTCCGACCCTTTTTGGTCGGCGGGTGATCGAGGCCAGAACGAAGCGCAGGTTCAGATCAACCCTGCCGAAGGCTCTGCTCACCGCACTTCCTCGTTCCGGCGAACCGCTTTCGGCGCTAAGCAACCCCAATGCCCGAAGGCGACGCCAAGCCCACTGCCGCCGCCCGCGCCAAGCCCTCGCGCTTCGGCGAGGGCTTCCTGGCGGACATCTGGTGGTTCGCCGCCCTGGCCCGCGAGGTGAAGCCGGGCGCCCTGCAGCGCCGCGAGATGCTCGGCGAGCCGGTGCTGCTCGGCCGCACCCGGGCCGGCGAGGTCTTCGCCCTGCGCGACATCTGCCCGCATCGCGCCGCACCGCTCTCGGCCGGGCGCATCGTGGCCGAGCCCGGCGGCGGCGAGAGCGTCGAGTGTCCCTATCACGGCTGGCGCTTCCGGCCCGACGGCGCCTGCGCGGCCATCCCCTCGCTGGTCGCGGACCAGCAGGTGGAGACGGAGCGCATCCGCGTGCGCCGCTATCCGGCCGCCGAGAGCCAGGGGCTGGTCTTCGTCTGGATCGGGCAAGGCGAGCCTGACCAGCCGCCGCCGACCTTCGACGGCGTCGCCGGCGGCGGGCCGAAGCTGGTCGATGAGATGGTGTTCGACGCGCACATCGACCACGCCGTCGTCGGGCTGATGGACCCGGCCCACGGCCCCTACGTGCATCAGCAGTGGTGGTGGCGCTCGTCCGGCAGCCAGCACGAGAAGGCCAAGCGCTTCGAGCCGCGCGAGGCGGGGTTCGCGATGGTCCGCCACCCGCCGTCGAAGAACAGCTACGCATATCGCCTCCTGGGCTCGCCGACGACGGAGATCACCTTCCGCCTGCCGGGCCTGCGCTGGGAGCACATCACCGCCGGGGCGCGGCAGGTGCTGACGCTGACCTGCCTGACGCCGCTGAATGACAAACAGACCAAGATCACCCAGATCACCTGGTCCGATCATCCGGTGTTCAGCCTGATCAAGCCGTTCTTCGCCGCCGGAGCCAAGGCGTTCCTGCGCCAGGACGCGGCGATGGTGAACCTGCAGAACGAGGGCCTGCGCTACGACCCCGCCCTGCTCTGGATCGACGACGCCGACCGTCAGGCCAAGTGGTATCAACAGCTGAAGCGCGAGTGGTCCGCCAGCCGCGCCGAGCAACGCCCCTTCGCCAACCCGATCGAACCGGCCACCCTGCGCTGGAAAAGCTGATCCGCCGCCGCTACGGAAAGCGGATGCAAGGCCCCACCTCCCACTTCTACTTCTCCCAGCAGCTGCGCCTGCACTATGTCGACTGGGGCAACGAGGGCGCCCCGCCGCTGCTGCTGGTCCACGGCGGGCGCGACCACTGCCGCAACTGGGACTGGGTCGCCGAGCGGCTGAAGGATCGCTACCACATCATCGCCCCCGACCTGCGCGGCCACGGCGACAGCGCCTGGGCCAGCGGCGGCGGCTACGACATGCCGGCCTACATCTACGACATCGCCCAGATCGTGCATCAGAAGGGCATGGCGCCGGTCACCATCATCGCCCACTCGCTGGGCGCGGGGATCGCGCTCAACTACTGCGGCGCCTATCCCGACCAGATCAAGAAGGTGGTCGCCATCGAGGGCCTCGGCCCCTCGCCGACGATGGAGGCCGAGCAAGCCCGCCACGGCATCGACGAGCGCCTGCGCGCCTGGATCGACAACCGCCGCAAGAACTCCGGCCGCACCCCGCGCCGCTACGCCACCCTGGAGGACGCCTTCGCCCGCATGGCCGAGGAGAACCCGCACCTGTCGCCCGAGCAGGCGCGCCACCTGACTATCTACGGCGCCCACCAGAACGAGGATGGCACCTACTCCTGGAAGTTCGACAACCACGTGCGCTGGGGCGGCGGGGTCTGCGGCCTGTCGCACGAGGAGCAGCACCGGCTGTGGAGCTGCATCACCGCCCCGGTGCTTTTGGTGCGCGGGACCGAATCCTGGGCCTCGGACCCGGTCGAGGACGGCCGCATCGCCCACTTCAAGAACGCCGACCTGCTGAACGTCGAAGGCGCCGGGCATTGGGTGCACCACGACAAGCTCGACGTGTTCATGGAAGCGGTCGAGGGCTTCCTGGAAGACTGACTCCGGCGCTCCACAATCGGGTGTGGTCGCGCCGCGGGAAAATCAGACTGCCGCGGAACGGCTGCGCCGCACTAAGGTGCGCGGATTGGGGTCCTGGGACCCGGACGTTCATTTCCGAGACACGCCATGATGATCATCGATTTCGAATGCGACACGCCCACCCGCGAGGCGGTCGAGGACACCGTGCGGCTGATCCGGTCGGGCCGCGGCTTCGACAAGGAGGGCTACGCCCAGCAGATGGCGCCCGGCTGGGCCGCGCAGATCGGCATGAGCCTGGAGGAGTTCAACGCCGCCAAGGAGGCCGACGGCCTGACCTCGCTGGCGTTGAAGCTCTGCGAGGTCGACATGGGCCGGGCGATGAGCCACGAACAGGTCATCGCCATGCTGGATACCGCCCAGGTGCGCTACGCCTGCATCGGAAACGCCGGGCGCCGGGCCAGCAACGCGGACGTGGCCAGGTTCGCCGCCGAATATCCCGACCGGCTGATCCCCTGGTTCCGTATCTGGGGCGATGAAGGCGAGGACGGCGTCGCGGCGCTTGAGCACGGCGTGCGCGAGCTGGGCTGCCGCGGCTTCGAGATCTCGTCCTATCGCGAAGGCCGCTACATCAACGATGCGGCCTACTGGCCCTTCCTGGCCAAATGCGTCGAGCTGGATATCCCGGTGCGGATCACCGCCGGGCTGCACCTGCTCTCGGACCGCCCCTACGACTATGCCCATCCGCGCTATCTGGACGAGGTGGCGGTGCGCTTCCCGGAGCTGAAGATCGTGGCGGGCCTGACCGGCTGGCCGTGGGTGGCCGAAACCTGCGCCATCGCCGGACGGCACCAGAACATCTACATCGACTTCGCCTGCAAGCGGGTGAGGCACCTGCTGGCGCCCGGCGCGGGCTATGAAGCCCTGATCTACTACGGCGCCCGCAGCCTGCAGGATAAGATCATCTTCGCCACCGGCTGGGGCACGCAGAACGTGCCGCTCCACCAGCTGGTCGCCGAGACCGACGAGCTGCCGCTGAAGCAGAGCGTGCGCGAGAAGTGGATGGGCGCGAACGCCGCGCGTGTCCTGGGGCTCGACGGCTGAAGACGAGCGGCGAGCAAGCCGCGCCGGGAATGGACGGGCGAGGCCCCGTGACCTAATCGGAGTCCTCATGGCGACGTTCGAACACCAGGGCCTGACGCTGGCCTACGACGACATCCAGCCGGCCGGCGGGGTGGACCGGACCATCCTGCTGGTCCACGGCTACACCTCCAACCGCGCCGAGGGTTGGCGGCGCACAGGCTGGTACGGCGCCTTCGAGCGGCGGCGGATGCGCTGCATCGCCCACGACCAGCGCGGCCACGGCGAGAGCGCCAAGCCGCACGATGCGGATCTCTACGCCCGGCCGCTGATGGCCGGCGACGTGCTCGCCCTGATGGACCACCTCGGCGCCCAGCGCGTCGACCTCTTCGGCTATTCGATGGGCGCGCGGGTGGCGCTGGCGGCGGCCCTGGCCGCGCCGGAGCGGTTCTCCAACCTGATCCTCGGCGGCGTCGGCGGCGGCATGCTCGAGGAGGGCGGCGCCTCCGAGCGCGGCGATCTGATGTCCCAGGCCATGCTGGCCGAAGACCCCGAGAGCATCGCCAATCCCTTCCTGAAGAGCTTCCGCCAGTTCGCCGACGAGCAGGGCGACGACCGCCTGGCGCTCGCCGCCCACGCCCGCTTCCAGAACCCCAGGCTCGACCCCGCCGCCCTCGCCGCCCTGCCCGTCCCGGTGCTGGTCGTCGCCGGCCAGCGCGACGAGGGGGCGAAGGACACCGCCCGCCTGGCCGCCGCCTTCGCCGACGGCCGCGATGCGATCATCCCCGGTTGCGACCATTTCTCGGCCATCCCGCACGCCCTGACCAAGGCGGCGGTGTTCGACTTCCTCGACGGCGTCATGGACATGCCGGCGTTTGAATAGGCCGACCCGCCCTTGGCTGCGGTCGCCGGCGTTCTGGCTTCCTGCCCTGGCGATCGCGATCGCCGCCGCCCTCACCGCCTGGCTCGTGCTGGCGCCCTATGGCTGGCTCGCGGTGACCTTCGGTCCGTTCGCCTATCTGTTCTGGATCGGCGCGCTGCTGTGGGGCGTGATCGTCTGGATCGCCATTCACGACCATAGCCAGTGGTGGCTGCTGGCGACCTTCCCGGCGGTCGCCTACCCGCTGGCGATGGCCATTCTGCTGGTTCTCGCCTGCACCCTGGGCGATAGCTGTCTTTAGAACGCCAGGACCCGCAAAGCGGCCGGAGGGACGAAACGCATGACCGAACAGATCCTCGAACCCGACCTGCCGATCGTCGATCCGCACCATCACCTGTGGGACCGCCCGCCCGCGCCGGCCGGCGCGCCGCCGCCGGACCACGGCTTCACCCTCGCGATCCTGCCCGCCGCCCGCTACCTGCTCGACGAGCTCCTGGTCGACACCGGCAGCGGCCACAACATCGTCGCCACCGTCTTCGTGGAGTGCGGGGCCATGTACCGCGAGGGCGGCCCCGACGTGCTGAAACCCATCGGCGAGACCGAGTTCGTCAACGGCGTGGCGGCGATGGCCGCCAGCGGCCGCTATGGCGCCACCCGCGCCTGCGCCGGCATCGTCGGCCGCGCCGACTTCACCCTCGGCGACGGGGTGGCCGGGCAGCTGGAGGCGCATATCGCCGCCGCGCCGGGCCGTTTCCGCGGCGTGCGCCAGAGCGCCTCGCACGACCCGGACTCAGGCGTCCTCGGCCCGCT
>JADZBR010000228.1 GCA_020852035.1 Caulobacteraceae bacterium | reverse complement strand
TCGTCGCCAGCTCCCCCGCCGCCCTCGACACGCTGAACGAGCTGGCGGCGGCGCTCGGCAACGACGCCAGCTTCGCGGCGACGATGACGACCGCGCTGGCCGGAAAGTCGGCGACGACCCACAGCCACTACAAGGGCGCATGGGACCCGAACTCTGGCTCCTTCCCCGGCGGCGGCACGGCGCTCGCCGGCGAAATGTGGCGCTGTTCGGCCGGCGGCACGGTGAACTCGATCACCTTCACGGTCGGCGACATGGTCATGGCGCTGGTCAACAACGCCTCCACCACGACCTACGCGGCCAACTGGATACATATCGACATCACCATGCCGATCACCTCGGTCGCCGGTCTGACGGGAGTGATCTCGGCCACGAGCCTGACGGCGGCGCTGAACGTCTTCACCTCCGCGCTCAAGGGGCTCGTGCCCGCCTCGGGCGGCGGCACCACGAATTATTTGCGCGCCGACGGCACCTGGGCGGCGCCTCCGGGGGGCGGCTCTGTCGTCACCACAGGCGCCGGGGCTCCTGCCACGGCCCCCGCATCGGCGGGTCTCATCTACATCGACACCAGCACCTTCGATCTCTACTTCTCGACCTCCAATGCCTCGGCGGGCGACTGGCGCAAGGCTATCGACAACACCGATGGCGGGTCGATCTCGGCCAAGGCAACGCCGATACTCGCCGACACGGTCTTCCAGTTCGACAGCGCGTCCAGCGACGCGCCGGTGATCTCGACATGGACCCAGATCATCGCCGCCCTGAAGCTCGTCACGCTCGACGCGAGCGGCCGGCTCGTCAACCCGAAGGCCACCTACACCTCCTATGACGGCGGCACCGTCTCGACCGGCACCTACACGCCCTCGTCGGTTGACGGCAACATGCAGCATTATGCGAACAACGGCGCGCACACGCTCGCGCCGCCCGCCAACCCCGGCAGCTTCCTGATCGAGATCGCCAACGGCGCGACGGCCGGGGCGATCACCACATCGGGGTTCACCAAGGTCTCGGGCGACGCCTTCACCACAACGAACGGGCACAA
Organism: Caulobacteraceae bacterium; assembly: GCA_020852035.1. Classification (GTDB taxonomy): domain Bacteria; phylum Pseudomonadota; class Alphaproteobacteria; order Caulobacterales; family Caulobacteraceae; genus Phenylobacterium. The sequence goes on along the minus strand of JADZBR010000228.1, from coordinate 1,543 downwards.
GTTCCAGTGCTCGATCACCAGGACCAACTCGACCTCGCACCTGAACGTGAAGGCGATGCAGTAAGATGTTGCTGTTCCCCACACCATATATAGCCCCGGCCGGAGGCGGTGGCCTGTCACTCATGTCCAGCGGGCGGCTCATCAACACGTCCGCGCCGGGAACCGCGCCATCCGTCCTTGTCAGCGTCACGATGACGGCCGGCGACATGCTGGTCATCGTCATGGATACCTGCCGCAACACCGGCGGTTCGGCAATGACCATCCCCGGGACGTGGAACGGGGAAAGCCTGACGGAATCGGCGAACATCCTTCATGCGGGCGGCAGGATCACGGCGCACATCCTGACGCTCGTCGCCGCGTCCTCCGGGACGTATACCCCGGCCATCACATGCTCGAACTCTGCCGCCGCGGTCGGTGCCTACTACTACGTTGTCCGGGGCCAGAGTGGGTCGCCGATCAAGCAGACACAGACCAACTCCGCGACAAGCAGTGCCGGGCCTGTGCAGACCACGATTACGGCACCGAACTCCGGGGCGCTCATCCTCGCCACTGGCAGCGTCCGCTTCGCTACCGGCGGCGCAACGGCCATGAACGCGCAATCCCCGCTCACCGCCGACGACACGTTCCAGACAGGCACGGGGAACAATCTGGACCTGGCCTTCGGCGCCGGTCACATGACGGCGCCGAGTTCGTCGAACATCACCATCGGCTTCACGCCGGATGCAACGCAAAACCTTCTCATCGCGGCTATCGAGGTGTTCTGACGTGACCCTGACATACCAGCATCCCACCTCAGGCCAGATCGTCATCGGCGCCTCGCGGGCGGCGTCGCGCCACATGGCGGTGGTGCATGTGCCGCCGGGAACGGCTGGCACCATCCCAGATCAGGTGGCGACGCAAGGGGCCGGGAGCGCCACGGTCAACGTGGCAGGCTACTTCACCGGCGACGCCCTGAGCTTTGCCCTGCAATCCGCCGTCGCAGGTGTATCCATCGCGGGTTCGGTCGTGACGATCAGCGACGCCTCGGTCCTTGCCGCTGCAACGGTCACGGTCGTCGCGTCGAGCGCCTTCGGCGCCAGCGTGACCCAGAGCTTCGCCCGCGAGGTCAAGGCCCCTGCGGCGGGCGGTTCCCTCTCTGTCACCGAATGGCCGCGCGACAAGTTCGCCTTCGACAGCGGCGCATGGCGCGGCGAGAACAATGCCAACGTCCCGGTGCGCGTCACCGCTACGTCGGGCGAGGTCATCCAGGCCCGGCTGGTCCCCACCGATGGCGGCGTCGCCTCGGCCTGGACGGACGTGGGCACCGCGAATGGCAGCGCGGGCCAGCTTGTCGGCACCCTGCCGAGCCGCAAGCGGTCCTCGCCATGCCAGCTTCAGGTGCGCCTGAAAGCCACACCGGCGACAACCGCGATCACTTCCTACAGCGTCACCATCGGCCACATCGTGGCGGTCTGGGGCCAGTCGGAACACGCGCAGTGGAACGACTTCCTCGCAGGCCAGCCGACGCCCGAGACGATCTCGATCAAGCACGCCGTCATGGCGC
>JADZBR010000227.1 GCA_020852035.1 Caulobacteraceae bacterium | reverse complement strand
GATGGGGGAAGTGGCCTGAGACCCGAAGGGGCGAAGGTCGATGGGGGAAGGAGGTGCTTCCTCTCAAACCTCCCCCATCGACCCTCGGCTGCGCCTTCGGGCCACTTCCCCCCTACCGGGGGAAGGATCAGTCCAGCGGGCTCCAGGGCTTGGTCGAGGCGATCGAGCGCTTCGGGCCCTTGAAGGAGGCGCCGGCGGCGTTGTCGGCACGCTTCTGACTACCGCCGGTGTTGGCCGACTTCTGGCCTTGCTGCCCCTGACCCTTCGCCTTGCGGCGACGGTTGCGCGTGTTGCGCAGGGCGTTCGGCAGTTCGCGGTGGGCGTCGTGCGGATGGCGGCCGGCGCCGGGGCGTTCCGGCTTGGCGGCGGCCGGCTCCGGGATCGCGGCGGTCGCCGCGCCCAGGGCGCGGTCGTTGCGGCGGTCGAAGGAGGGGATGGTCTGGCGGGTGACCTTCTGGATGTCCTTCAAAAGGTTGCGTTCGTCGTCCGAGCAGAAGGCGACAGCCGTGCCGCTGGCGCCCGCGCGGGCGGTGCGGCCGATGCGGTGGACATAGGCCTCCGGCACGTTCGGCAGCTCGAACTGCACCACGTGGCTGACGGCGTCGATGTCGATGCCGCGCGCGGCGATGTCGGTGGCGACCAGGGCGCGGATTTCGCCGGCCTTGAACGCCGCCAGCGCCCGCTCGCGCTGGCCCTGGCTCTTGTCGCCGTGGATCGAGGCGGCCTCGACACCGACCACGCCCAGGCTCTTGGCCACCCGGTCGGCGCCGCGCTTGGTGCGGGTGAAGACGAGGACGCGCTTGAAGTTGGGATCGTCGAAGAGCTCTGCGAGGAGGGCGCGCTTGCGCACCTGTTCGACGAACAGCACCTGCTGCTTCACCCGCTCGGCGGTGGTCGCCTGCGGGGCGACGGAGACCTCCAGCGGATTGTGCAGCAGGTCGCCGGCCAGCTTGCCGATCTCGCCGGGCATGGTGGCCGAGAAAAAGAGGTTCTGCCGGTCCTTCGGCAGGTGGCTGACGATGCGCTTGATCGGCTGCAGGAAGCCGAGGTCGAGCATCTGGTCGGCCTCGTCGAGCACGAAGATCTCGACGCCCGAGAGGTTGGCGACCTTCTCCTGCAGGTGGTCGATCAGGCGGCCGGGGGCGGCCACCAGCACATCGACGCCGGCGGCCAGCGCGCGCACCTGCGGGCCGTACTTCACGCCGCCGAACACCACAGCGACGGTGAGGCCGAGGTGGCGGCCGTAGGCGCGGAAGCTTTCGGCGATCTGGGTGGCGAGCTCGCGGGTCGGCGAGAGCACCAGGGCGCGGCAGCCGCGGCGCGGCGCGGGCCGCCGGTCGGCCGCGAGGCGGTGCAGGATCGGCAGGGCGAAGGCGGCGGTCTTGCCGGTGCCGGTCTGGGCGATGCCCAGGATGTCGCGGCCGGCCATGACGCCGGGGATGGCTTTCGCCTGGATCGGGGTAGGCTGGGTGTAGCCCTCTTCGGCGAGCGCCTTGAGCAGAGGCTTGGCGAGGCCGAGGTCGGTGAACTGAGTCAAAACGTGTCTTTCAGACATGCGCCACGGGCGAGCGCGCACATGCCGTGCGGCCCGCCGAAGCGCTGGGATATGGGGAACAGCCCCCGCGTGGCGGGCGGCTCGATGGGCTTTTCAGGGCGCTCGACAGTCGGACGGTTTTCTCGTCCTCACGCGGCTGGAGCGCCGATAGCGCCCCGCAAGGCGCGGGCCGCACATCGGCGTTCGCGGCCCGAAAGTCAAGGAATTTGAGGATTTGCGGCGGGCGCTAGCCCGGCCACTCACGCCGATCGTGGGAGAAGAACACGCATCGTGGCGCGAGGGATTTCAGCCGTTCGATCGACGCGCGATAGGTCTCGCCCATCCCCTCGTGAGCCTCAGCGACGTCGCCTCCGGCTTCGAACTCGGCGGCGGTGTATGCGACCTGCGCGCCGACCATCAGCGACCCGTTCGGCGTCTCCACCAGCAACGATTGATGGCCCGGCGTGTGGCCCGGCGTGAAGAGGAGGGTGAGGCCGGGCGCGATCTGGTGGTCGCCATCCACCTCGCGTATCGTCACGCCCTCGGGCGCCACCCAGTTTTCCACCGTGTAGTGGAGCGCCCGGGCCGCCTCGCGCTCGCGCGCCTGCATATAGATCGGCGCGTCCGGAAACAGGCGATTGCCGCCGCAGTGGTCGAAGTGCAGATGCGAGTTCACGACGGCGTCGATGTCCTCGATGTTCACGCCCACGGCCTTCAGCGCGGTGGCGAGGCCGGTCCGCTTGGCGGCGTAGAGCTTGTCGAGAAAGCCGCTGTCATCGCCCATGCCGGTGTCCACCAGCAGGGTCAGGTCGCCATGCCGCACGAGATAGGCGAACACCTCGATGGCCGCGCCCGCAGAGGGATGCCCGGCCGGCGCGGTCAGGCTGGCCAGGTGCAGACGGTCGATCCGCGGCGCTTGCATCCAGTCAGCCTAGCCGGGCAGGCGCTTGGCGAACAGGCGCCAGGCGGTCCCGGCCCATTCGGGCCTCCTCCCGCCGTGACGGCTAGCGCGACGATCCGTGATCTACCATCTTGGCCGCATGAGCGAGTTCATTCCACGCGCCCCGGCGGTCTTCTTCGGTCATGGCAGCCCGATGAACGCGCTCGGCGGTCGCTACGCGGAGGTCTGGGCCCAGCTCGCCGACGCGTTTCCCAAGCCCAAGGCGATCCTGATGGTCTCCGCGCACTGGTATGTGCCCGAGACGGCGGTCACGGCGATGTCGCGGCCGCGGACCATTCACGACTTCTACGGGTTCCCCAAGCCGCTCTACGATATCGACTATCCCGCGCCGGGCGATCCCTGGCTGATCGAGCGGACGCGGGATCTGCTGGCGCCCACCAAGGTCAGGTTCGACCACGACTGGGGCCTGGATCACGGGACGTGGTCGGTGCTGATGCACACCTATCCCCGCGCGGACGTGCCGGTCGTGCAACTATCCATCGACAGGACCCAGCCGCCCGCGTTCCACTACGACCTGGGCCGACGGCTCGCCGAACTGCGCGACGAGGGGGTGATGATCGCCGGTTCCGGCGACGTGGTGCACAACCTGCCCGCCATGCGGCGCGAGGCGGACGCGGAGCCCTACGACTGGGCGGTGCGGTTCAACGACCTGGTGAAGGCCGCCATCGAGGCGCGCGACCACGAGCGGCTGATCGATGTCGAGGACGTCGGGGAGGACGCGGCGCTCTCCATCCCCACCGACGAGCACTGGCTGCCGCTGATGTACGTGCTGGGCGCGATGGGCCAGGACGAGCCCGTGGCGTTCTTCAATGACGCCATCGAGCTCGGCAGCATCAGCATGCTGGGCTTCACCGCCGGCGGCGAAGCCCGCGCGGCTTAAGACGCCTTCTGCACGTCCGGCAGGCCGAGCACGCGCTTGGAGACCACGTTGAGGTTGATCTCCGAGGTGCCGCCCTCGATCGAGTTGCCCTTGGAGCGCAGCCAGGCGCGGGTGGTGTTCAGCTCCGGCTGGTCGAAGCCCGCGCCGTCCCAGCCGACGCCCTGGTGGCCCATCGCTTCGACCATCAGCTCGTTGCGGTCCTGGGCGATCTTCGCGCCGGCGTACTTCATGATCGAAGTCGCCGCCGACGGGCCGTTACCGGCCTTGGCCTCGTCGGCCGCGCGGCGGACGGTGAGCTGGAAGCTCCTGGTCTCCATCAGGTGGTCGGTGATGCGCTTCCTGAGGTCGCTGTCCGAGAGGCGGCCGGTTTCATCGACGCCGATGTAGCGCTTGGCGGCCTGGTCGACCGTCTCGGTCGCCTGGGCCGCGCCGATGTTGCCGCCGCCGAGACCGGTGGAGATGTTGTCGCGCTCGAACTGCAGGAGGCGCTTGGCCACCGTCCAGCCGCCGTTCAGTGGGCCGAACAGCTGGTCCTTGGGCACCTTCACATCGGTGAAGAAGGTCTCGCAGAAGGGGCTGGTGCCGTTGATCAGCTTGATCGGCCGCACCTCGACGCCCGGCGTGGTCATGTCGATCAGCAGGAACGAGATGCCCTCGTGCTTCTTGGTGGCGTCGGTGCGCACCAGGCAGAAGCAGCGGTCGGCGAGGTTGGCGCCGGAGGTCCAGATCTTCGAGCCGTTGACCAGCCAGTGGTCGCCCTTGTCCTCGGCGCGGGTCTGCAAGCTGGCGAGGTCTGAGCCGGAGCCCGGCTCGGAATAGCCCTGGCACCAGCGGACCGTGCCGGTGACGATGCCGGGCAGGTGCTGGCGCTTCAGCGCCTCGGTGCCGTACTCGATCAGGGTGGGGCCGAACATCATCACGCCCATGCCGCCGATCGGGTTGCGCGCGCCGATGCGGGCCATCTCCTCGGCCAGCACGCGGGCCTCCTGCCGCGAGAGCCCGCCGCCGCCGTACTCCGCCGGCCAGGTGGGCACGCCCCAGCCCTTGGCGCCCATGCGCTCGCGCCAGACGTCCGCATCGCCCGTCGGCTTGCCGCCCATCATCGCCGCCAGCTGGGCGGCCGGGTCGTCGCGCAGCGACTGCGGGAAGTTGGCTTCCAGCCATTCGCGCGCCTCGGCGCGGAAGGCGTCAAGTTCGGTGGCGCCGAAATCGGCCATGACGTGGGCTCCCGTTGGAAATGGTCTTGTTGAAAGGCGGCGATCTTAAAACCTTCCCCCAGGATGGGGGAAGTGGCCCGAAGGCGAAGCCGAGGGTCGATGGGGGAAGTCAGAGGACTGCAATCCACCTCCCCCATCGACCTTCGTCGCCTGCGGCGCCTCAGGCCACTTCCCCCGCATCGGGGGAAGGATTCACTTCGGATCCGGCAATCCCAACACCCGCTTCGACACCACGTTGACGTTGATCTCCGAGGTGCCGCCCTCGATCGAGTTGCCCTTCGAGCGCAGCCAGCCGCGGGTGGCGGTCAGCTCCGGGCGCTCGAAGCCTTCGCCCTCCCAGCCGAGGCCCTGGGCGCCCATCGCCTCGACCATCAGTTCGGAGCGTTCCTGGGCGAAGGTGGCGGCGGCGTATTTGATGATCGAGGTCGCCGCGCTCGGCCCCTTGGCGGCCTTCGACTCCGCCGCCACGCGGGCGATGGTCTGGTAAAAGGCCTGGAAGTCCATCTTTTTCTTGGTGATCCGGCCGCGCAGGTCCGGATCGGCCAGGGCGCCCGTCTCGTCGGCGCCGAGGTAGCGCTTGGCGATCTCGCCGAGGTCGCCGGAGGCGCCGCCCGCCCCGCCGCCGCCGCCGAAGCCGCCGGAGATGTTCTGGCGCTCGTACTGCAAGAGGCGCTTGGCGATCTCCCAGCCGCCGTTCAGCCGGCCGACCAGCTGTTCCTTGGGAACCTTCACGTCCTCGAAGAAGGTCTCGCAGAACGGGCTCTCGCCGCTGATCAGCTGGATCGGCCGGGGCGTCACGCCCGGCGTCGTCATGTCGATCAGGAGGAAGCTGATGCCCTCGTGCTTCTTGCTCGTGTCGGTGCGGACGAGCGCGAAGATCCAGTCGGCCTTGTCGGCGTAGGAGGTCCAGATCTTCTGGCCGTTGACCAGCCAGTGGTCGCCCTTGTCCTCGCAGCGCAGCTGCAGGCTGGCGAGGTCCGACCCCGCGCCGGGTTCGGAATAGCCCTGGCACCAGCGGATCTCGCCCTTCACGATCTGCGGAATGAAGCGCTGCTTCTGCTCTTCCGAGGCGTACTCCAGCAGCACCGGCCCCAGCATCCAGACGCCGAAGGAGGCCAGCGGCGTCGCATAGCCGCCCTTCTGCAATTCCTGTTGCAGCACCCGGTCCTGCTCGGCGGTGAGGCCGCCGCCGCCGTAGGCCGCCGGCCACTGGGGCGCGGTCCAGCCCTTTTCGCCCATGCGGCGCTGCCATTCGCGCAAGGGGTCCTTGGAGTCGGCGTATCTGCGCCCGCCCCAGACCGCCTCCTCGTCGATCCGGTGCTTGGGATCGCGCAGCTCGGCCGGATAGTTGGCGGCCAGCCAGTCGCGCACCTCGGTGCGGAAGGCGTCGAGTTCGGTGGCGCCGAAATCGGACATGACGGGTCTCCCTGTTCGTCGGCCGCACCCTAACGACGGCCGCAGCCGTCGAAAAGCGCGTTCAAACATCTGTTCGAGCGGAATCGCCGCTATGCTGCGGTCGGCGATCACCTAAGGGCGACGGGGCCGTGCGTTTCCTGCGAGAATTTCGCCCGGCCGTGCTGGCCGCGGCGCCCAATGTGGCCGCCGCCCTGACGCTGGCGGCGGGGGTGATGCTGCTGGCCTCCGGCGCCACGCCGTCCGAGACGGTGCGCTTTGCCCGCCTGCTCGCGATCACGCCGGTGATCCTGATCGAGATCAGCCACTTCGTCTCTTCGATCTTCGGCCTGGTGCTGGTGCTGCTGGCGTTCGGCCTGAAGGCGCGGCTGGGGGCGGCGTGGGCCGCGACGCTGGCGATCCTGGCGCTGGCCGCGCCCAACACCCTGATCAAGGGCTTCAACTGGGAGGAGACGGCGGCCCTGGCGGCGTTGGCGGTGGCGCTCGCGCCGCGGAGGACGGCCTTCCCGCGCCAGGCCCGGCTCAGCCAGATGGAGATCACGCCCGGCTGGCTGTTCTCGGCCTTCGCGGTGCTGGCCGGGGTCGGATTGCTCGGCGCCTGGTCGTTCATGAACGCCGACTACGCCGACCGGTCGTGGTGGCGGGTGATCGGCGAGGCCGACGCTTCGCGGGCCATCCGCTCCTCGGTGGGCGCGGCCGTGGCGCTGATGGCGGTCGGGCTCTGGCGGCTCTTCGCCACACCGGCGACCCCGGGGGTGGCCGGGGAGGGCGATCCGGACTTCCAGCGGGTGCGCGCCATTCTCGCCGCGGCCGGGGTCGCCGAGCCGGGCTCCAACCTGGCGCTCTTGGGCGACAAGCGGTTCCTGTTCTCGGCGTCCGGCGAGAGTTTCCTGATGTTCGGCGTGCGGGGCCGTTCCTGGGTGGCGCTCGGCGCGCCGACCGGCCGGGCCGACGAGCAGGCCGAGCTGATGTGGCGCTTCCGCGAGCTCGCCCATGCCCACGCCGCGCGCCCGGCGTTCTACGGCCTGGCCCCCGACCAGCTGACCATCGCCGTCGACCTGGGGTTCTCGCTGCAGAAGATCGGCGAGTCGGCGGCCGTGCCGCTGGAGGGATTCTCGGTGGCCGGCCGGCGGCGCGAGGTGCTGCGCCGCAACTGGCGCAAGGCGGGCGAGGGGGGCGCGGCGTTCGAGGTCCTCCCGCGCGGGGCGGCGACGGCGCTGATGGGCGACCTTCAGGCCATATCGGACGCCTGGCTCGACGCCCACGCCGGCGGCGAAAAGGGGTTCAGCCTGGGCGGCTTCACGCCCCGCTATGTCGCCGAGTTTCCGGTGGCGGTGGTGCGCGTGGATGGCCGCATCGTCGCCTTCGCCACGCTCTGGACCACCGCCGGCCGGGCGGCCTTCTCGATGGACCTGATGCGCTATGGCGAGGAGGCGCCGAAGAACATCATGGACTACCTTTTCGTGGAGCTGCTGCTGTGGGGTCAGGCCGAGGGCTACGCGGCCTTCGACTTCGGCATGGCGCCGCTGGCCGGGCTCGACGACCGGCCGCTGGCCCCGATCCTCAGCCGGGTCGGCCGGCTGCTCTACGAGCGGGGCGAGGAAATCTACAACTTCCAGGGCGTGCGCCGGTACAAGGACAAGTACGACCCGGTCTGGCAGCCGCGCTACCTGGCTGCGCCGCATACCTGGCAGCTGGGCTTCGTGCTGGCGGACGTGGGCCTGCTGTCGTCCGGCGGCGTGGCCGGCTTGACGCGGCGGCCGAGGCGTTAGCGGCCGGTGGTCACCCCCAGCAGGTTGACCAGATGCACGATCATCAGGATCGCGCCCGCCGCCGCCAGCAGCATCATGAACCGCCAGGGGGCCATGCGCACCCGCCCGGGCCTAGTCGGGCGGGCGCCCAGCCAGCCGCAGATCAACGCCGCCAGCACGAAACCGGCGAGGATGGCGAGGGTCGTCTGCAGGGTCATCCCGCGACCCGCCGCCGCAGCAAGCTTCCGTTAACCGGTAACCCCTCGTTTACCATAGTCGCGCGACCTTGCTCTTGTGGGGCCTAGAAGAGGGCCGCCGTCGTCCACAGCTTAGGCGCTGCGACCGCTATATTTAGCGTTAAGGCCGCGTTTACACACTAGGACTCGGTGGCTAGCGTCCCAATAAGGGGCCTGGAGACCGATTCGTATGAGCGCGGGGGCGCCGTGGAGCGTGAAGGGGATCGACCCCAAGGCGCGGGAGGCCGCCAAGGACCTCGCCCGCCGCTCCGGGATGACGCTCGGCGAGTGGCTCAACCGCATGATTTTGGAAGAGGACGGGCCGGAAGAGGTCTCCTCCCAGTCGTTCTTCGATCGCCCCGCCCGGCCGGCCGCTGGTTCTGAGCCCGCCATCAAGCGTTACGAGGCGCCCGAGCATCCCGCCGACGACATGGGCCGCGTGGCCGGGGCGATGGACGATCTGGCGCGCCGCATCGAGGTCGCCGAGGCGCGGGCGGCCGAGGCGATCCGCGAGGTCGACGGGCGCGTGCGCGCGGCGCTGTCGCGTATCGACTCCGCGGAGCGCGACAAGGTGGCCGTGGCGTCCCGCTTCGAGGGCCTCGCCGACGAGATCGGCGGCGGCCACGCCAGGCTGGTCGACCGCGTGCAGAAGCTGGAGCGCGAGGCGCAGGGGCCGCGTTCGGTCGAGGCGCTGCGGTCGCTGGAGGCGGCGCTCGGCAAGGTCGCCAATCACCTCTACGAAGCCGACAGCCGCAGCCGCCAGCGGATGGCCGACGTCGAGGTGAAGCTGGAGCGGGTCGCCGATCCGGCGACGCTCCAGGGCATGATCGACCAGGTGGTCGCCGAGGCCGGCGAGCGCCTGGGCATGGCCGAGGGCCGCACCGCCGAGACGCTGGCGTCCTTGCAAGACTCCTTCGCCGCCCTGGACGCGCGCCTGTCGCCGATCGAACGGACCGATCCCGCCGGCCGGCTGGAGCAGCTGGCCGCCAGCCTCACCCAGCGCATGGAGACCGCCCGCGTCCAGATGGCCGAGCAACTGCGCGCCGCCGCCGACGGCCGCTTCGAGCGGGTGGAGCGCAAGCTGGGCGAACTCGGCGACCATGTGAGCAGGGCCGAGCGCGCTTCGGCCGAGGCGATCGCCAAGATGGGTCACGAGGTCGTGCAGGTGGCGGACTCGCTGACCCGCCGGATGGGCGAGGTCGAGACCCGCGGGGCGCAGGCCGTGCAGCAGGTGTCCGGCGAACTGGCCCGCGTCTCGGCGACGGTGGACCAGCGGCTGGCCCAGGCCGAGCGCACCCAGGCCGAGGCCCTGGCGCGGCTGTCGGGCGAGGTCGGCAAGATCACTGAGCGGCTCTCCGAACGGATCGGCGCGGCCGAGCGGCGCTCCGCTTCGGCGGTGGACGACGTGGCCGAGCAGGTGGCGCGCATCACCGAGCGGTTCAACCAGCGCCAGGAACGCACCTCCGACGACCTGGCCGAGCGTATCCGCCAGAGCGAGGAGCGCACGGCGCGCCTGCTCGACGAGGCGCGCGAACGCATCGACCGGCGGTTGGCCGAGCAGGTCCGCCGCGAGCCGGAGATGCCGACCGGCTGGCCGTCGAACGCGCCGCCGGCGCGTGACCTCGGTCCCGATCTGCTGGCCGAGCTGTCGCCGGAGCCCTTGGGAGACGATCCTTTCGGGCGCGGCCGCGACGACGATCTGTTCGGAACGCCGTTCGGCCGCGGCGGCGCAGGCGCGCAAGCCTTCCGGCGCGACGACCTCGATCCGGTCATCGCCGAGGACCTGGAGGACGCCCGGGGCGGCTTCGACTCGACCGATGAGTTCCTGACCGAGGGCGGCGAGTCGCCCGAGCCCGCCTTCGCCGAGCCCGCCTCGGTCGAGGCGCCGGCGATCGAAGACCCTTCACCCATCCTGGAGGAAGCCGACGAGCCGGACCCGCCGCTCGCCGAAGCCGCGGACGATGCGGCGGCGTCGGACGCCGTCGCGCCGGCGCGTGAAGAACCGCCGGCGACCGTCGATGAGCCGGCGTCGTTCGAGCCCGTCTCCGCCCCCGAGCCCGCGAAGATCGAGGCCGCGACGGACGACGATCCGGGTCCCTTCGCCCGGCCGCTGACCACGCGGGAGATCATCGAACAGGCGCGCGCGTCCGCGCGAGCGGCCTCGACCGAAACCGCCAGCCCATCGCTCTTGGCCGGCATTTCCAACGGCAAGCGGACCGCGCGGGGCGGGATGCCTTCGGTGCAGACGGCGGCCCTGGTCTTCGTCGGCGGCGCGGCGCTGGGGCTGGGGGCGATCGGCTACCTGATGCAGGACGGCGGCCAGGGCCTGCCGTCTCGCGTCGCCGAGCAGATCGCGATGGGCCGCGACAGCCGCGAGATCAAGGGGGGCGAGGTCGACCCCGCCGCCAAGGCGGCCGCGCCGCGCCTGGCGGTGGCGCTCGCGCCTCGGCCGGCGGCCTCGCCCGGCGACGCGGCGGCCGCACCGGCCCAGACCGCCACAGTCGACAACACCGCGCTCTACGGCCAGGCCGTGCGTCTGATCGAGGCGGGCGATCCCAAGGGCGTGGAGACCCTGCGCCGCGTCGCCAACCTGGGCCATGCCCCGGCGCAGTTCTATCTGGCCAAGCTCTACGAGGGCGGCGACCGGGGCGTGAAGCGCGACATGGCCGAAGCGCGCCGCTGGACCGAACGCGCGGCCCAGGGCGGCGAGCGCAAGGCGATGCACAACCTGGCGCTCTACTACTTCGAGGGCACCGGCGGGCCGAAGAACGCGACGGTCGCCTCGCAGTGGTTCCGCAAGGCCGCGGACCTGGGCCTGGTGGACAGCCAGCACAACCTCGGACGTCTCTACGAGGAAGGCTTCGGCGTGCCGCAGAACGCCGCCGAAGCTTACAAATGGTATCTGATCGCCGCCCGCAGCGGGGATTCCGAAAGCCGCGCGGCGGCCCAGCGGGTGCGTCCGCAGCTCTCCGCCCAGGCCCAGAGCACCGCCGAGCGATCGGCGAACGCCTATCGCGCGGCCGGGACGGCTCCCGTGCAACTCGCCGCCGGCGGTCCCTCCACCGCCACCGCCCAGCAAGCTCTGGCCCGCCTGGGCTACTACAAGGGTCCGGCGGACGGGACCTCCTCGCCGGCCCTGCGCCTGGCTGTCGCCGCCTACCAGCGCGACCAGGGCCTGGCCGCCACCGGCGCCCTCGACGCGGCCACCGTCAGCCGGCTTTCCGTCTACACGCGTTGACCAGCGTCCCGAGGTTCGGGATGACGTCAGGAATGGCGGATGACAGCTCCTTTCCCTTCCCTCTTTGGGAAGGGCGCACCGCGCGTTCCTTCTCCCCTTGCGGGAGAAGGTGGCGCGAAGCGCCGGATGAGGGGTCACTCAGACCTCGCCATCCATATCCGACCTCGATGCTTACGCGGCGGAGAACGTCTTCGACCCCTCATCCGACCCGCTTCGCGGGCCACCTTCTCCCGCAAGGGGAGAAGGGCCGAAAGGCGAGCTAGGTCATGCTCGACCTCTACCTGCCCATCGCCGAAGTCTCGGTATCCGCGCCGCTGCTGGTGGTGCTGGGCGCGGTGGTGGGATTCATCTCCGGACTGTTCGGCATCGGCGGCGGCTTCCTGATGACGCCGGTGCTGGTGTTCCTGGGGATTCCGCCGGCCGTGGCGGTGGCCAGCGAAGCCAATCATGTCGCCGCCTCCTCGACCTCGGGCGTGATCTCCTACACCCGTCGGCGGGCGGTGGACTTCAAGATGGGCGCGGTGCTGGCCGCCGGCGGGGCCGTGGGCGCGATTGTCGGGGTGGAGATCTTCCGCTGGCTGCTGCTGCTCGGCCAGGCCGACCTGGTGGTTTCGCTCTCCTACCTGGTGTTCCTGGGCGTGATCGGGGGGCTGATGCTGGTCGAGTCGGTCCAGGCGATCGTGCGCCGGCGCAGCGGCCAGACCACGGGGCCGCGCCGCGACCGGCGGCCGGTCTGGCTCTACGGCCTGCCGCTGAAGGTGCGTTTTCCGCGCTCACGGCTCTACATCTCGGTGATCCCGCCGATCGCGCTCGGCATATTCGTCGGCGTGCTCTCGGCGATCATGGGGGTGGGCGGCGGCTTCATCCTGGTGCCGGCGATGGTCTACATCCTCAGGATGCCGGCCGCGGTGGTGGTGGGCACCAGCCTCTTCCAGATCATCATCACCACGTCGCTGGCGAGCCTGCTGCAGGCCGGCCGCAACCAGACCGTCGATATCGTACTCGCCACGCTGCTGCTGATCGGCGGGGTGATCGGCGCCCAGTTCGGCGCCCGGGCCTCGGCCCGCTTCCGGGCGGAGGAACTGCGCGCCCTGCTGGCGATCATCGTCCTGGCGGTGGGGATCAACATGGGCATCGGCCTCTTCCTCACGCCCGAGGAGCCCTTCGTGCAGATCAGCGGGGCCGGCTGATGGCCTTCATCCCGCCCCCGCCCGAGGCCGGCCCGGTGGTCAGCGCCGCGCTCACCGACACCAGCGTCAAGGTCAATTCCAGCTTCCGCGGCGCCCGTATCGTGCTCTACGGCGCCATCTACGACCCGCGGGCCCGACCCAGCGACGTGGTGGTGATCGTCCGCGGACCGGAACAGCCGCTGCGCATCGCCCGCAAGACCAAGGCGGCGGGCGTGGTGTGGGTGAACAGCCGGCCGGTGGTGTTCCAGGGCGCGCCGGGCTTCTTCATGACCGCCTCCAGCCGCCCGCTGGACCAGATCGCCGGCTTCGGCGCCCTGCGCCGGCTGGGCGCGGGCATCGACCACCTGGCGATCAACGCCCCCGAGGAGCAGCAGGAGGAGACCCGCTACGGGATCCGCGACATGGTGGTGAGCCGGCTGGGAACCGACTACCTCGACTGGCGGCGGGGGGTGGTGCGGCTGAAGCAGAACGCCGGCCTCTACGCGGCCGACCCGCAAGGCGTGAAGTTCGTCGACCAGGGCCTGTTCCGCGCCGAGATCGACCTGCCGTCCGGCGCGCCGACCGGCGCCTACACCGCCGAGATCGTGCTCTTCCAGGACGGCCAGCCGGTGTCGCGCCGGATGCGCGGCCTCACGGTCGAGAAGGTGGGGCTGGAGCGGGAGCTGTATCTTTTGGCGCATCGACGGCCGTGGCTCTATGGCCTAGCCTCAGTGATGATCGCGCTCGCGGCGGGGTGGGCGGCTTCGGCGGTCTTCAGGAGAAACTGATTGGCGCGGACCTCCTCGCCCATTCCCCTTCGTTTGTGGATCATCGCGCTTCTGGCCCTGGCGCCGTTCCCGGCGGCGGCGGCGCTCTATGCGTTCGGGCCGAGCGGCGCGGCGGCCAGCGCCCTGATGTTGCTGTTCACCTATTCAGCGAGCGTGCAGGCGTTCCTCGGCGGCGTGCGCTGGGGCCTGGAGAGCGCCCGCGAGCATCCGCGCGGCGAGCGGCTGGCGCTTTCGGTGCTGGCGCCGGTGATCGCCTGGATGCTGGTGTTCACCTCGGGCCTGATGCCGACGGCCTGGGCGCTCGGCGGGCTGATCGCGACCTTCCTGCTGCAATGGCTGTTCGACGAACACGCGCCGGACGTGGCCTCGAAATACCCCAGCCTCGGCACGGTGGTGGCGTTGGGGGCCTGCGTCTCCCTGGCCGTCGCCCTGGAGCGCGCGCTGAGAATGTAGCCTTGAACCTTCCCCCGGTACGGGGGAAACCATCCCCGAAGGCGAAGCCGAGGGTCGATGGGGGAGGCTTGAGATAGTTCGCCGACTTCCCCCATCGACCTTCGCCCCTTCGGGTCTCCGGCCACGTCCCCCGTACCGGGGGAAGGTTTTCAATCGCGGGCCACCGATCGCCAACCAACAGCGTGGACCCGGTCCTTGCCGAGCGCGCCCATCAGCGGCGGGCGCGCGAACAGCCCGGCGAACGCCGCATCCCGTACGTTCAATCCGCCCGCATAGGCCCCGAACGCCGGCAGGATCAGCCGCTCGCCGTCGGTGACGAAGCAGCGTCGCCGCACGCTGCGTCCCTTGCCGGCCACCACCGCGCAGGGGTGCAGGTGGCCCGCCACCTCGCCCCAGGCCGGGCCGGGCAGGGGCTCGTGGCGCAGGATCAGGCCGGCCAGCGCGATCTCGTCGGCCATCTCGCCGGGCAGGGTCTTCACCGAGTCCCGCTCGTGGTTGCCCGTCACCCAGACCGCCTGCCGCCCAACCGTCAGGGCGCGCACGCGGGCGGCGCCCGCCGGGTCTATGCGGGCTTCCCACCAGCGGTCGTGGAAGGTGTCGCCGAGGAAGACCAGCAGGGCGGGGTTCAGCACCGCGATCTCCCGCTCCAGGACCGCGAGGGTCTCGGCGGTGTCATAGGGCGGCAGGAGCTGGCCGCGGCGCGCGTAGGCCGAGCCCTTCTCCAGGTGCAGGTCGGAGACGATCAGCGCCCGCTCGGCCTCCAGCCAGAGGCCCCCGCAGGGGCGCAACATGACGCGCGTCCCGGCCACCTCGACGCGCAGTCCGCCGCAGGGGCTGGGCGAAAACGCATAGGCGAAGGCGTGAGCCTCGGCCGCACTCATGACATCGCCTCCGCGATCAGGTCCTCGGCCGCCTCGGAGAGCACCATCTCCGCCG
The DNA here is from genome assembly GCA_020852035.1 of Caulobacteraceae bacterium. Taxonomy (GTDB): domain Bacteria; phylum Pseudomonadota; class Alphaproteobacteria; order Caulobacterales; family Caulobacteraceae; genus Phenylobacterium. The sequence goes on along the minus strand of JADZBR010000227.1, from coordinate 7,988 downwards.
CCGCGCCGCCCAGCACCCGTTCCTTGCCGATCTCCAATAGGATGGGCACCGAAAACGGCGACAGGTGGTCCAGCGCCGCATGCCGGATGCGGCCCTTGATGCGGCTGAGCATCTGGCCGACCCGCGCCACGTCGATCAGGCCGGTGGCCGCGTCGTCCCGCGCGCAGCGCAGCAGGAAGTGGTCCGGCTCGTGCCGGCGCAGCACGTCGTAGATCAGGTCGGTGGAGAAGGTGATCGCCCGGCCCGACTTCTGCTCGCCCCGGAAGCGCCGCTCGATCAGGCCCGAGACGATCGCGCACCCCTTGAAGGCGCGCTTCATCATGAAGCTCTCGTCGAGCCACGCCTCCAGGTCGTCGCCCAGCATGTCCTCGTGGAAGAGCGCGTCGAGATCGAGCCCGTCCATCGGTTTCAGCGACCAGACCGCCAGCGCATAGTCGTTGCACACGAACCCCAGCGGCCCCACGCCCGCCCGCTCCAGCCGGCGGGTGAGCAGCATGGCGAGGGTGGTGTGCGCCAGGCGCCCCTCGAAGGCGTAGGCGCAGAGGAAGTGGCGGTTCCCGCGCGGGAAGGTCTCGACCAGCAGCTCGCCCTCGCCGGGAATGAGCGAGCGGTCGCGCTGGATCTCCAGCCACTCGCGCACGTCGCCGGGCAGGACGCTCCAGTGATCCTGCTCGGTCATCAGCCGGCGCACGCGCAGGGCCAGATAGGTGGAGAGGGCGAACTTCGAGCCGCCCCAGCTGGGCATCTTCGGGGCCTTGTCGGCCGCGGGGGTGACCAGCACGTCCGTGCCCGTCACCGAGATCAGCTTGAGGGTCTGGCCGGCGAAGACGAAGGTGTCGCCGGGATCGAGCACCTCCAGATAGCCCTCCTCGACCTCGCCGATCTTGCGCCCGCCCTTGCCGCCGCGCCCGGCGTAGCGGACGTCCAGCATCGCCGGCGAGACGATGGCCCCGACGTTCATCCGGTGGCGCTGGGCTGTCTCCTGATTGCGCACCTTCCAGAGGCCGTCGCGGCCCTTCACGATGCGCTTGAAGCGGTCGTAGCTCTTCAGGGCGTAGCCGCCGGTAGAGACGAAATCGACCACCAGCTCGAAGTCCCCCCAGGAAAGGTCGCGGTAGGGGCCGGCGCAGCGCACCTCCTCATAGAGCGCCAGCGGGTCGAACGGCTCGGCGCAGGCGCAACTCATCACGTGCTGGGCCAGGACGTCGAGGGCGCCCGTGCGCGGCGGGTCGTCGTCCAGCCGGTTCTCGGCGATGGCCTCGCGGGCGGCCTGGCACTCCAGCATCTCGAAGCGGTTGGCGGGCACGAAGATGGCGTGACGGGCCTCGTCCATCCGGTGGGTGGCCCGCCCGATCCGTTGCACCATCCGCGAGGCGCCCTTCGGCGAGGCCAGCTGGATGACCAGGTCCACGTCCCCCCAGTCGATGCCGAGGTCGAGGGTGGAGGTGCAGACCACCGCGCGCAGCTCCCCCCGCGCCATCGCCGCCTCGACCCGCCGCCGCTGCTCGGCGGCCAGCGAGCCGTGGTGCAGGGCGATGGGCAGGGCGTCCTCGTTCAGCCGCCACAGCTCCTGGAAGGCGAACTCGGCCTGGAAGCGGGTGTTGACGAAGACCAGCGCCGTCTGGGCGCGCTTGATGACCTCGTACACCTCGGCCATCGCGTGCTGGGCGGTATGCCCGGCCCACGGCACGCGGCCCTCCGACAGCAGCACGTCCACCACCGGCGCCGCGCCGCCCTGGCCGAGGACGAGATCAACGCCCAAATCCTCCCCCGCGCCAGCGGGGGAGGGGGACCGCGAAGCGGTGGAGGGGGCGTGACTTGGCGCGGCCCTCAGCAGGTTTTCGCCGGCGCCCTCCGCCGACTCGGCCTGCAGAACCCCGCCCCCTCCACCACTTCGTGGTCCCCCTCCCCCGTTGCACGGGGGAGGATTTGGGCTCAGCCACCGCTGGATCACCGCCGGGTCGTTCACCGTCGCCGACAACCCCACCCGCCGCAGCCTCGGCGCGAACATCTGCAGTCGCGCCAGGTCGAGGCACAGCAAATCGCCCCGCTTCGACGAATGCACTGCATGGATCTCGTCCACGATCACGCAGGACAGATCCTCGAAATAGGCCCGCGCCCCCTCCCACGAACACAGCAGCGCCAACTGCTCGGGCGTGGTGAGCAGGATGTCCGGCGGCTTCACCCGCTGGCGCTGCTTGCGCGAGGCGCCCGTGTCGCCGGTGCGGCTTTCGGCGGTGATGGAAAGCCCCATCTCGCGGATCGGAGCGGCGAGGTTCCTCTCCACATCCACCGCCAGCGCCTTCAGCGGCGAGATGTAGAGGGTGTGCAGGCCGCGCGGGCTGTTGGCCGGCGGGCGCTCGGCAAGCGCGATCAGGCTGGGCAGGAACCCCGCCAGGGTCTTGCCCCCGCCGGTCGGCGCGATCAGCAGGGCATGGCGGCCCTCGCGGCCCTTCTCCACCATCGCCAGCTGGTGCGGCCGCGCCGCCCAGCCGCGCGCGGCGAACCAGCCCGCGAAGCGCGCCGGCAACAGGTCGGGGGCAGAGGCGACGGCGGCGCGCGGCATCGGGGCTATCCATACTCGCGTTCCCGTTCCGTTTCACCCGTCTTGAGGCGTTTATGCACTTTGCAAATGCACGTGATGCGCAGGGGTCTTGCCGGTGATCGGCAATCCGGTTGCGCCTGAGCTATTCGCCCAGCCGTTCCTCTAGCTCTTCGATCCGGCTCTCAAGATCGGCGTTCTGAGACTCCAGCTCAGAGACGCGGCTGCCCAGGAGGTCGTGCGCTTCCGCGCTGGCGATGTCGCTCACCTGGTCGCGCTCTTGGCTGGTCAGGCCCTTTTCGGGCGGGCTGCATGCACTCAGGCCGATGAAGACCACGAGAGCGGCGAGGCCAGCACTTCGGTTCATTTGCCTTGGGCTCCATCGACTTTGACGCCGGCGCCACAGGTCTTAACAACAACTGAACGGGTATTGCTCCGGAACCCTCGGCGCCCCAGGCTCCCCGGGTTCGACGGTCGATTCGCGGTCGCCGGATATGGGAGAGGCCAGGGGCGCGCGAACGTCCCTGGCCTCGGAATCTCACCACCCTAGGGGGGCAGCTTCGATGTGTGATCACCACGCCGTTAAATCGGTTCTTGCGATTCACGTCAACGCCTGTCCCGATTCAGGAGACGGCGCCAATGAAGCGCAAAAACCTCGATGAGCACGTCGTAGCGATCATCAAACTCGCCCGGCGGCTCGGCTATCCCTACGACGTCATCGCGGCGTTCTTCGTCATCAACCAGGGCCGGATCGCCGATATCATGATGGGCCGCATCGGCCCTGAAATCCCGCCCGCTAAGCGGCTGCCGCCGGACTTCCCGCCGCTGCCCGCCTAGTCGTCTTTCGGTGGCGGCGGCTTAGGCGCCGTCGCCACCTTCTTCAGCTTCGCCTTGAAGGCGTCCTCGTCCTCGTCCGCTTCCAGTTCGCGGGCCAGTTCTTTGAACTTCTCTAGCTGTGCTTTCTCATCCATCCGATGAAGCTTATCCCTCCATCCGCTTCGCTTCCACCGTTGTCGTTCTTTGGCGACTCAAGCAGCCGCAACAGCCGCTACATGGTTGCGGGAGGCTTCGCCGTGGCCGGCAACCGGATGCATGAGATCGAAGACCAGATCGCCACCTTGCGGGATGATGCTGGAATACGCTCCGAGTTCCATTGGGCTGACTATCGAGGCGGCAATCGCCGCGTGGCGTATGAGAACCTCGTCGACTACGCCTTTGATCTCGTCAACAAGAGGAAGGCTGCGCTTCACCTAATCATTGCGAAGTTTGAGGGCTACGACCACAAGTCCAGGGCTGGGGACACGAAGGACACTAGCGTCAATCGGATGTATTACCAGCTATGCCTTCACCGCTTGGCCCGCTTCTACGGCAAGGCTAGGGCAATTCATGTTCGACTAGACGCCGGCCACGACTGCAAGGACATTTGCGGAATGCGCAACCAATTGTGCGCTGACGCTTATCGGAGCTTGGGGGCCAAGCCGAACTGCATCCGATCCATAGAGCCGGTCGATTCCAAGAACGTCGGCATCATTCAGATGGCTGACGTGATCGTCGGCGCGGTCGCCGCCAAGCAAAACGAGATTATCCACAAGTCTGCGAAGGGTGACTTGGCCGACTACGTTTTGCGAGCCTCGGGGCGGCACTCTTGGGCCGTCAGCACGCCAGCGTCAGCGCGCTTCCTCACCGTCTGGCATCACAAGGGAAAGTAGGTCCCCCACCGCCCTAGCTTCTAGAAGCACGGCTGGTCTAGCCAGCGTATTCGGGCGGCGGAGGCCTGACCTAATGTACGCGATTCTCGTGCCACAACAAGGGTCGCAGGCGCCTTTTTCGAGTCCCGTCAACCCCCGTGACACAATATCTTGTGCTTAGTTCGCCATCGCGATCTATAGCGGCCAGTCGCCTTCGGCGGCCTAGGACCGCTGACCAGCTGTTTGATAGGTCAGCCGCTTGCCGACCACGCCCGCCAGCGCCAGATCGGCGCGAGCGGCGTCCGTGACGCCCAGCGCGGCGCGGTTGCTGTACCGGAAGTCGAACTCCGCCAGATAGCGGTGCATGTGCTTCTTGGAGGCGTGCTGATAGACGCCCCGCATCCCGCGCTTGAAGATGCTGAAGTAGCCTTCAAGGGCGTTGGTGGAGATCGTCAGGCCCGGCTCGTACTTGGCGTATTCGTCCTTGCCGTGGTTGATGGACGAGTGACGGGCCAGGGTCTTGCCCGCCTTGATGTACCAGCCGCCTTCGTCAGTGATCAGGTGGGCTTCCTTGGCGATGTTGGCTTCCACGATCCGCATGACGGCGTTGGTGGTCACGAAGTCCACCACCATCGAACGGGTCTTGCCGGTGTCGCGGTCAAGCAGGCTCAGAACCTTGATCTTGTGAGCCGGCCCACCGGTGCGGAGCGGTTCTTCCGGGTCGCGGCCGATGTAGGTCTCGTCAGCTTCCACGACGCCGCCAGCGCCGCCGAAGGGCGCCAGATCGCCAGAGCGCATGGCCTCGCGGATACGGTGCGCCAGGAACCAGGCGGTCTTGTAGGTGGTCTCCAGCGTGCGGTGGAGCTGGTGGGCGCTGACGCCCTTCTTGGACGAGACCATGAGGAAAATGGCCTGAAGCCACTTCGTCATGGGGAGCTTGGACTCTTCGAAGATCGTACCGACGCGCACGGTGAACTGCTTGCGGCATTGGCCGCAGAACTTCAGGCCGATGCGGATGCGCTTTTCCTTGTTCGGCGTGATCGCCGAGATGCGCTCGAAACCGCCGCAGTGAGGGCACACCGGGCCTTCCGGCCAGATCACCGCTTCGACATAGGCGAAGGCGGCGGCCTCATCGTGGAACTGGGGTTGGCTGAGAATGCTCATCGGTCGAATCCTTCAATGGATTCAACCTACATGATCCAGCTGCGTTTGCAAAGTATATAAATGCCCGTCTTGACGCGAGGCCGCCGCGCGGTTGAGGTCGGGCGTGGGATCGGGAGGGGATGATGCGGCGCACATGGATGCTCGCTGGCGTAGCGGCGATGGGGCTCTGTGGAGCCGCGGCCGCTCAGGACCGCGATACGCCGCCGCCGGGTTGTCGCTGGATCGGCGACGATCTCGGTTGCCGGGACGGGCGCGGCCACTATCGCCGCGCGGGCGACGGCGAGATCATCGGCACCTATCCGATCTCCAAGCCCCGGCCGAAGCCCGCGCCGCGTCCGCGGCCGGTGATCCCCACCGAGGCGCCGCCCTCGACGGGAGACCTCCCCGCCGGTCCGACGGCCGACGCCGGCGCGCCGGCCGCCCAGACGCCCTTAGCCCTGAACGACGGCGGCGCGGCCCCGGCGACGGAGGCGCAAGCGCCCGAACCCACGCTCGCCCCGCCGCCGCCGCCGCCGGAAGCTACCGCCGCGCAGGCGGCGCCCGCCAAGCCCAAGCCCTGGTGGCAGGCGGTCTGGGACTGGCTGGTGGGCGACATCATGAACCTGCTGCGCCGGCTGGGCCTGGCGAAGTAGATCGCGGAGATGGGTTGCGTCCTTCGAGACGCGCTTCGCGCGCCTCAGGATGACCAACCGAGAAGAGCAACAAACCTCGTCATGGTGAGGGCGGCCCGGAGGGCCGTGTCTCGAACCACGCATGGTCACGCCGCAACTGTTCCGGTTTCGTTTCCGAAGGACTCCGGCTAACCAGACGGGGTGAACGCGCTTACTCCCACCCTCGCCCTCGCGCCCGCGGTGATCGTGCTGCCGGGACCCAAGTGCGCCGCCGCGGACGGGGCCGGCGCGCGGGCGATCCGGCCGCCGGAGGCGCGCGACATGCTGGAGCGCGGGCCGGTGCTGCTGGCCCATGCGGCGATGACGGCGCGGCGCCTGGGGCTCAATGCGCCGCCCAGGTCGCAGGGGCTGCTGGATGTGCTGGAGCTCTTCGCCTTCGTGCGGCCGGCCAGGTTCGCCGCACCCTCGGCGGCCGGGCTGGCGATGGCGCTGGGCTTGCCGGAGCCGAAGGGGCCGGAGGCGCAGGGGCTGGCGCTGCGCGGCGTCACGCGGCTGTTGCTGGAGGAACTGGCCCAGACGCCCGAGCCCAGCCGCGAGGAGGCGCTGGCGACAGCCGAGACGCTGGGGCGAGCCGGGTGGGCCTGGGGGCCGGCGGCGATCGCCGCGCTACGTTCGGCGCCGGTGGGCGACGCCTTCCGCTCTTCAGGGCTAGACGTCTGGGCGCGCATCGCCGAGTGGGAGGACGGCGCGCCGCCGGGCGAGTCCGGGACCAAGCCCATCGAGGCCGAGGGCGCCGCCGCGCGCCTCGCCGAGCTGTTGCAGCGCGCCGGGCTGGACGAGGCCCGGCCCTCGCAGGCGCAGTTCGCCGCCGAGACCGCCTTCGCCTTCCAGCCGCGCGACAAGGAGGGCGAGCCGCGCATGATGCTGGCCGAGGCCGGCACCGGCGTCGGCAAGACCCTGGGCTATCTGGCGCCCGCCTCGCTCTGGGCGGAGGCCAACGGGCCGGCGGTGTGGGTCTCCACCTATACCCGCGCCCTGCAACGGCAGATCGAGCGCGAGAGCCATTCCCTGTTCCCCGATCTCAAGGTGCGGGCCAGGAAGGCCGTCGTCCGCAAGGGGCGCGAGAACTACCTGTGCCTCTTGAACTTCCAGGAACAGGCCAACACCGCCCAGCTCGGCGGGGCCGACCTGATCGGCCTGGGGCTGACCGCCCGCTGGGCCCGCGCCACCCGCGACGGCGACATGACCGGCGGCGACTTCCCGGCCTGGCTGCCCACCCTCTTCGCCGTCTCGCCGGCGGCCCAGGCCAGCGCCGCCAACCTGGTGGATCGGCGCGGCGAGTGCGTCCACGCCGGCTGTCCGCACTACCGCGCCTGCTTCATCGAGAAGGCGGTGCGCGCCTCGCGGCGGGCGGACCTGGTCATCGCCAACCACGCCCTGGTGATGACCCAGGCGGCCTTCGACGGCGCTAGAGCCGCGCGCGGCTCCAAGGCCGATGTCGAGACCACCAAGCTCAAGCGCGTCGTCTTCGACGAGGGCCATCACCTGTTCGACGCCGCCGACTCGGCCTTCGCCGCCGCCCTCTCCGGCGCCGAGGCCGCCGAACTTCGCCGCTGGATCCGCGGGCCGGAGGGGCGCGGGCGGCGGGGCAGGGGGCTCGAAGCCCGTCTCATGGATATCCTCGGCGAGCGCGAGGACGCCCGCCGCGCCCTCGTCGACGCGACCCGCGCCGCCGCCGCCCTGCCCGGCGAGGGCTGGTCCGGCCGCATCGCGCCGCCCAACGGCGAGGTCAGCCCGATGGGGCCGGTCGAGGGCTTCCTGGTCGCGGTGCTGGAGCAATTGCGCGCCCGCGCGGCCCCGTCCGACGTCGGCATGGAATGCGCCGCCCGCCCGGCCATCGACCTGGTGCGCGACACCGCCCGCGAGGCCGCCGCCGCCCTGGCCGCCGTCGAGGCGCCGCTGGTCGCCCTGGCGCGGCATCTG
>JADZBR010000226.1 GCA_020852035.1 Caulobacteraceae bacterium | reverse complement strand
GGGATGGATTTCTCCGACCTGCAGTGGGTGCTGCGGCCCGACAATCCGGCGACGGCCGCGGCGGACGCGGTGGCCATCCAGTACGGCGCCTTCGTCAACACTGTGATCCAGTTCCTGATCGTCGCCTGGGCGGTGTTCGTGCTGGTCAAGATCGTCAACACCATCCGCCGCACCCAGGCGGAGGAGCCGACCGAGGCCGCGCCGCCGCCGCAGGAGGCGCTGCTGACCGAGATCCGCGATCTGCTGAAGTCGCAGGCCGCCAAGGAGGGCTGACGCCGCCCCGCGGATTCGGTAGTCCCCCCGACCGGCGCAATCGGCGCCGCCGCCGGCCCGCGAGGGAAGGCAGGAAACGAGGCGATGACCGACTCCGCACCCGCCCTGCGCTCCTTCGGCCGCCTGAAGGGCCGGCCGATCAAGCCGCGCCAGGCGGCGCTGATGCAGACCCTGCTGCCGCGCCTGCGGCCGCCGGCCGGGGCCTTCCGGCCGCTGGACCTGGCGCCGGCGGCGCACGAGGCGTGGCTGGAGATCGGCTTCGGCGGCGGCGAGCACATGGCCGAACAGGCCGCCCGCCATCCCGACGTGCTGCTCCTCGGCGCCGAGCCCTTCCAGAACGGCGTCGCCAGCGCCCTGCGCCACGTCGACGAGCGCGGGCTTGGGAACGTCCGCATCCACGACGGCGACGCGCGCGACCTCCTCGCCCGACTGCCGGACGCGAGCCTGGCCCGCGTCTTCATCCTCTTCCCCGACCCCTGGCCGAAGGCGCGGCACAACAAGCGCCGCCTGGTGCAGCCGGAGACCGTCGCCGAACTCGCCCGCGTCCTGAAACCCGGCGGGCTCTTGCGCTTCGCCACCGACTGGGGCGACTACGCCGACGAGGCCCTGGGCCGGTTCCTGGCCTCGCCGCACTTCGACTGGCCGGCCGAATGCGCCGGCGACTGGCGCGCCCCGCCGGCCGACCATGTCGCCACCCGCTACGAGGAAAAGCGCCTGGGCGACGTGCCGCCGGTGTTCCTCGACTTTGTGCGGATCGCCGAGCCCGTCTAGATCGGGCGCATGCAAGTCCGTCCCACCGTCCGGGTCCTGCTGCTCGATCCCGAGGATCGACTGCTGCTGTTCCGCGGCCGCCTGCCCGCCCAGCCGGACTCCGCGCCCTTCTGGTTCACCTGCGGCGGCGGGATCGAGCCCGGCGAGACCGTCGAGGACGCCGCGCTGCGCGAAATCTCGAGGAGACCGGCATCGCCATCGTCGACCTCGGCCCCGCGGTGTGGCGCAGCGAGGGCGTCATGCCGGGGCTCGACGTTGGGGACCCGCCCCGGCTCTTCCAGGAAACCTTCATCGTCGCCCGCTGCGCGGGCGGCGACCTCGTGCGCGACGGCTGGACGGAGCTCGAGCACCGCTTCATGGACGACGCCCGCTGGTGGACCCTGGCGCAGATCGCCGCCTCGGCGGAGACCATCTATCCCAAGGGCCTCGCCGGTCTGCTGCCTGAGGTGCTCGCCGGACGCTGGCCGGGCGAGCCGGTCGCCATCGCCTGGGAGTAGGGAATGAGTTTCCGGCTGGCGGCCTACGCCGTGTGCGTCGAGAACCAGCGGGTGCTGCTGGTGCGCCACCTGTCGAACAACTGGACCCTCCCCGGCGGCAAGGTCGAACACGCCGAGCACCCGCTCGACGCCGTCATCCGCGAAGTCGCCGAGGAAACCGGCGGCGAGGCCGTGGTCGAACGGCTGCTCGGCGTCGACTCCCGGGTCATCCCAGCCGCTGAACGCGCCGTGCCTGGCGGGCCCGAGCACCACAACGTCGGCATCTTCTACGAGGCCCGGATCACCGGCGGCCGACTGCGTCCGGAGCCGAACGGCGACACCCTGGAGGTCGCCTGGACGCCGATTTCAGAGGTCGCCGGCTTGCGGCGATCCTCTCTTGTCGACGTCGGCCTCGCGCTCGCCGCCGCGCGTCCCGCCGATGGCCACGTCCCGCCCGTCGCGGTGGGAGGGCTCGTTCAGCACTGAGCGAGGGTGGCCGGCGGAGGGAAGTCCCTTAGCCGCCCTTCGCCCGCTCGATGGAGGCGCGGATGATCTGGGCGGTCTCGTCGGGGTCGGCCCAGCGGCTGATCTCCACCGACTTGCCCTTCTCCAGGTCCTTGTAGTGCTTGAAGAAGTGGGCGATCTGCTCGGTCAGGATCACCGGCAGCGAACGCCATGAGTCCACCCCGCGATAGAAGGGGTGCAGGGCGTCCACCGGCACCGCCAGCACCTTCTCGTCGCCGCCGGCCTCGTCGGTCATCATCAGCGTGCCGATCGGGCGGCAGCGGATCACCGCGCCGGGCACCACGGGGGTGGGGCCGACCACCAGGATGTCCATCGGGTCGCCGTCGTCGGCCAGGGTGTGGGGGATGAAGCCGTAGTTGCCCGGGTAGTACATCGCCGTGTGCAGGAACCGGTCGACGAAGATCGCCCCGCTTTCCTTGTCGAGCTCGTACTTCACCGGCTCGCCGCCCTGCGGGATCTCGATGATGGCGTTGACGTCGTAGGGCGGATTGACGCCGATCGGGATGCGGGAGAGGTCCATGAGGGGCTCGTGCGTTCGGGGAGGTGGGCGGCTCCTAAACCCCTTGGCGTCCCAACGGAAGGTTTAAGCCGGCGTCAGGCCGTGCAGTTTCAGGTGCTGCAGGAGGATGACGGTCTTGGCGTCGATGATCCGCCCGTCGGCCACCATCGCCAGCGCCTCTTCCAGCGTCGGCTCCAGCACCTCGATGTCCTCGCCCTCGGCCGCATCGCCGCCGCCGGCGTTCAGCCGGTCGGCCTCAGAGTAGGCCGCCACGAAAAGCGACAAACGCTCGGTCACGCTGCCGGGGCTCATGTAGATGTCGAAGACGCGCCGCACGCCGCCGAGGCGATAGCCCATCTCCTCCTCGGTCTCCTTGCGGATGCAGGTCTCCGGATCGTCGCGGTCGAGCAGGCCCGCGCAGGCTTCGATCAGCGGCTCGGGGTGCCCGGTCACATAGGCCGGCAGGCGGAACTGGCGGACCAGCAGCACCGTGCCGCGCGCCGGGTCGAACGGCAGGATCGCCGCCCCATCGCCGCGGTCGTAGGTCTGGCGCACCTGGCTCTCCCAGCGCCCGTCGCGGCGACGGTATTCGAAGGTGTGCCTGGTCAGCACCGCCCAGTCGTCTGAAAGGATTTCGGTCCGCCGGTTGCGGATGGGATCGCACATCTGGCGCACCTGTAGAATCGAGGGCTGACAACCGCCGTTCGGCGGACTATATGGAAGTCTACATCGTCCGTTAGCGCTGGATGGCGCTTTCGAGCGGCGGCCCGAAAGGCCGGCCGCTTTTTTGTTTCCCGAAAGGGGCTTGAGCGTTGCGCGGAAAGACCGCCGAGGATCATCGCCTGGTCGAGCTGCTCGACCCCGTCGCGGAAAGCGCCGGCTATGAGCTCGTGCGCCTGCGCCTCATGGGCGGCAATGAGCAGCGGCGGCTGCAGATCATGGCCGAACGCCCCGACGGCGAGATGAACGTCGAGGACTGCGCGATCCTGTCGCGCGCCGTTTCCGAGGTGCTGGACGCGGCCGATCCGATCAGCGGCGAATATACGCTGGAGGTCTCCAGTCCCGGCGTCGACCGCCCGCTCACCCGGCTGAAGGACTTCGAGGCCTGGGAAGGCTTCGAGGCGCGCATCGAGCTCGACCGGGTGGCCGAGGGGCGCAAGCGCTTCAAGGGCGTGCTGGCCGGCATCGAGGACGATTCCGTGGCGCTGAACCTCGAGAACGACGACCACACGACCATGATCCCCTTTTCGTGGATCACCGACGCCAAGCTCGTCCTTTCCGACGAACTGATGAAACGCGGGGCCGCCGACCGGGCCGCCCGCATCGAACACCAAGCCGAAGAGTAAGAGGGACAATCCCATGGCCACCGGCATTTCCGCCAACCGGCTCGAACTCCTGCAGATCGCCGAAGCGGTCGCCCGCGAGAAGCTGATCGAGAAGGAGATCGTCATCGAGGCGATCGAGGAGGCGATCCAGAAGGGCGCGCGCGCCCGCTACGGCGCCGAGCACGACATCCGCGTGCACATCGATCCCAAGACCGGCGAGACCACCATCAAGCGCGTGGTCACCGTGATCGCCGACGACGCGGTGTTCGAGGACGAGGAAGGTCTCCCGATGGAGACGCCCGGCGGCCTTCGCCGTCTGGAAGACGCCCTGCGCGACGACCCCGACGCGGTGGTGGGCAAGACCTATGAGGAAATCCTGCCGCCCTTCGACTTCGGCCGGGTGCAGACCCAGATGGCCCGTCAGGTGGTGGTCGGCAAGGTCCGCGAGGCCGAGCGCGAGAACCAGTACGAGGAGTTCAAGGACCGCGTCGGCGAAGTCGTGAACGGCACGGTGAAGCGCGTCGAGTACGGCAACACCGTGGTCGATCTCGGCCGCGGCGAGGGCGTGATGCGCCGCGACCAGTCGATCCCGCGCGAGAACTTCAATATCGGCGACCGCATCCGCTGCTACATCTACGACGTGCGCCGCGAGACCAAGGGCCCGCAGGTGCTGCTCAGCCGCGCCCACGGCGGCTTCATGGCCAAGCTCTTCGCCCAGGAAGTGCCGGAAGTGTACGACGGGGTGATCGAGATCCGCGCCGTCGCCCGCGATCCGGGCAGCCGCGCCAAGATGGCGGTGGTCTCCAACGATAGCTCCATCGACCCGGTCGGCGCCTGCGTCGGCATGCGCGGCAGCCGCGTGCAGGCCGTCGTCGCCGAACTGCAGGGCGAGAAGATCGACATCATCCAGTGGAACCCGGACGAGGCGACCTTCATCGTCAACGCCCTGGCCCCGGCCGAAGTCTCCAAGGTCGTCATGGACGAGGAGGACGAGCGGGTCGAGGTGGTGGTGCCGGACGAGCAGCTGTCGCTGGCCATCGGCCGCCGCGGCCAGAACGTGCGCCTGGCCTCCCAGCTGACCGGATGGCAGATCGACATCATGACGGAGGCCCAGGAAAGCGAGCGCCGTCAGCGCATCTTCAACGAGACCACCGCCCTCTTCCAGGAAGCCCTGGACGTCGACGAGGTGATCGCCCAGCTGCTGGCCACCGAAGGCTTCGGCTCGGTCGAGGACGTGGCCTATGTCGAGCCGCACGAAATCGCCTCGATCGAGGGCTTCGACGAGGAGACCGCCGAGGAGCTGCAGGCCCGCGCCCGCGACTTCCTGGAGAAGGAAGCGGCCGAATACGACGCCAAGCGCCGCGAGCTGGGCGTCGAAGACGGCTTGCTGGAGATCGAGGGGATCACCCTGCCGATGGCCGTGGCGCTCGGCGAGGGCGAGGTGAAGACCGTCGAGGACCTGGCCGGCCTGGTGCCGGACGACCTGCGTGGCTGGTACGAGTCCAAGAACGGCGAGCGCGTGCGCGAGCCGGGCATCCTGGAAGCCTTCGACCTCGACGCCGCCGACGCCGAGACCCTGATCATGCGCGCCCGCGTGGTGATGGGCTGGGTCGAGGCCCCGGAAGAGCCGGAGATCGAGGACGAAGCGGGCTACGCCGAAGCCGAGATGCAGGGCGAGGAGCAGGACGCCTAGAACTCTGCTCCATTTTCCGCTCATCCCCGCGAAAGCGGGGACCTAGGCTTTTTGTGTTCTGCGGAGACACCGGCCGCCCTTCGATAAAACACCTGGGTCCCCGCTTTCGCGGGGATGAGCGGATGTTGGGGTAGTCGGGACCCTTTCGATCTCGGCGCTGGAATCTAGATGAGCCGATCCGCCACCCACGCCACCGCCGCCCGCGAACGCAAGGACATCGTCTCCGGCGAAGTGATGGAGGAGGCGCGCCTGATCCGCTTCGTCGCCGGGCCGGACGGCGCCGTCGTCCCGGATCTCGCCCGCAAGCTCCCCGGCCGTGGCCTCTGGGTCGCCGCCGACCGGACCTCCGTCGAGACCGCCGCCAGGAAGGGCCTCTTCTCCCGCGCGGCCAAGACCAGGCTCGCCGCTCCGCCCGACCTCGCCGACCAGGTCGAGCGGCTGCTCGGCCAGCGCCTGCTCGCCGGCCTCGGGCTTGCGAAGAAGGCCGGCGAGCTTACATCCGGGTTCGAGAAGGTCTTCGCCGCCGTCTCGGCCGGCAGGTGCGCCTTCCTCATCGAAGCTTCCGATGGTTCGGCCGACGGGCGCGGCAAGCTCCTGGCCAAGGCCCGGCATCTCTCCCCGCCCCCCCGCCTCGTGGGAATCTTCACCGCGCAGGAATTGGGTTTGGCCTTAGGGGCCGAGAATGTGATACACACCGCCTTCCTTGCGGGGCGAGCGGCGCAGCGATGGGGCGAAGACCTCGATCGGCTGTCCGGGTTTCGCCCGCTCTTTCCTGAGAGTTGGCGCGGGGAGCCTTGAGACGAGGCGGGCGGAACGAGCGATCGTCCGCACGCCTTTGAGTGTTTGGATATCCAGTTTGGCCGGGTTTCGCCGGCCGCAAGTCAAGCGAGCGCATGAGCGACGAGAACGACAACGGCCGTGGCGCCCCTGGTGGGCGCACCCCCCTCTCCCTGAAGCCTCGGGGTCCGGCGGGATCGGTCAGCGCGGGCACGGTCCGCCAGAGCTTCAGCCACGGGCGGTCGAAGACCGTCGTGGTCGAGACCAAGCGCGCCCGCACCCACGCGCCCGCGGCCGGCAACCTGGCCGGCCCCTCCGCCGCCGAACGCGCCCGCACCGTCGAGCGTTCGCCGCAGCGTGACGAGGGCCCGCGCCGGGAGGCCCCGGCTTCCACCGGCGGGCTCTCGGCCGAGGAGCTGCGCGCCCGCGAACGCGCCATCGAGGCCGCCCGCGAGCGCGCCGCCCGCGAAGCCGCCGAGCGTCGCGACCGCGAGGAGCGCGCCCGCACCGAGGCCGCCGCCGCCGCCGCCAAGGCCGCCGCCGCCGCGCAGGCCGCCCAGCCCAAGCCGGTCGAGGCCGCACCCGCGCCGCGCCCTGCCGAGACTCCGCGCCCCGCGCCGCCCCAGGCCGCCGCGCCGTCGCCCGCCGCCCCGACCGCGCCGGGCCAGACCCGCACCTACCAGCCGTCGCGCGAGCGCCGCGACGACCGCGCCTCGACCACCACCTTCCGTCCGGATCGTCCGGCCGGCGGCGGCCGCTTCGAGGGCGCCTCCTTCAACCAGCGCGCCCCGCGCGCCGACGACCGTGGGCCGCGCCCGCCGCGCACCGACGATCGCCCGCCGCGTCGCGACGACGCCCCGCGCCCGCCGCGCGACGGCGAGCCGGTGCGCTACTCGGCGCTGGCGCCGCAGCGCGGCCTCGGCGGTCGCGACGGCCAGCGTTCCGGCCCCGGCGGCCCGCGCGCCCCGCGCCTGGGCCCCGCCGCCCCGCCGCCGACGCCCGAGTTCCAGCGCGCCACCCGCCAGGCCCCGCGGCCCGGCTCGGCCAACCTCGACCGCAAGCCGGACGACGACGATCGCCGCCGCGGCCCGGGCGGCGGCGCCGACAATCCGCGCAACGCCATCTCCCGCGCCAAGGGCGCCCCGCAGCGCCGCGAAGGCCGCCTCACCATCCAGGCGGTGGCCGGGGACGACGAGGGCGCCGTCGAACGGATGCGCTCCCTCGCCTCGGTCCGCCGGGCGCGTGAACGCGAACGCGAGAAGCGCAAGGGCGGCGGCGTCGAGCAGGCCCGCGTGGCCCGCGAGGTGGTCATCCCCGACATCATCACCGTGCAGGAGCTGTCCAACCGGATGGCGGTGCGCGGCGTCGACATCATCAAGTTCCTGATGCGTCAGGGCGTGATGCTGAAGATCAACGACGTGATCGACAACGACACCGCCGACCGGGTGGCCACCGCGTTCGGCCACACCGTGCGGCGCGTCTCCGAGAGCGACGTCGAGACCGGCTTCCTCGGCGAGGACGACCACGACGATCACCTGGAGCCCCGCCCGCCGGTGGTGGCGGTGGTCGGCCACGTCGACCACGGCAAGACCAGCCTCCTGGACGCCCTTCGCTCCACGGACGTGGCGACCGGCGAGCACGGCGGCATCACCCAGCACATCGGCGCCTATCAGGTGCAGGTGGCCAGCGGCGATCGCGTCACCTTCCTCGACACGCCCGGCCACGCGGCCTTCACCGCCATGCGCGCCCGCGGGGCGAACGTGGCCGACATCGTCATCCTGGTGGTGGCGGCCGACGATGGCGTGATGCCCCAGACCATCGAGGCCATCAATCACGCCAAGGCGGCCGGCGCGCCGATCATCGTGGCGATCAACAAGGTCGATAAGCCGGGC
>JADZBR010000225.1 GCA_020852035.1 Caulobacteraceae bacterium | reverse complement strand
GGTCTCGATGGCGGCTCTGGCCGCCGCGGCGGGGCTCGAGCCCGAGGACCTCAAGGCCGCGCCCGACGAGACCCTGGCGGCCGCCGGCCGGCTGCTCAACCGGCTGGTCGCCGGCATGGTCGTGATGCTGGAAGCCCGCGCCCGCGCAAAGGCCCAGCTGGGCGCCCAGGGCACCAGCCTGGAGTTCGCCGGCAACAATCCGCTGAAGTTCGCCCGCGCCCCGGGCAAGGCGGTGGCGCAGTTGCTGAATCCGCCCGAGCGCGGCTTCATGGACGCCGATCTGGCGGTGGAGGACGCCTTCCGCGATCTGCAGGCGCACCAGATGGCGACCCTGGTGGCCATGCAGGGGGCGTTGGCCTCGACCCTGGCGCGGTTCTCGCCGGAGGCGATCCGCAGCCGCGCCGAGACCCGCGGCATCCTCGCCAAGATCATCCCCAGCGCCCGCGACGCGGCGCTCTGGGAAGCCTACGAGCGTGAATTCGAGGGGGTTGCGCGCGGCTCCGACGAGGCGTTCATGGACGTGTTCGCCAAGGAATTCCGGGAAGCCTACGAAAAGGCCGCCCGCGACCTGAAGCAGAAGGGCTGACCCATGCCCCCCGCCGCCCGCGTCGGAGACATGCATACCTGCCCGATGGTGACCGTGCTGGTGCCGCACGTCGGCGGCCCGGTGCTGCCGCCCTGTGCGCCGACGGTGATCGTCGGCGGGATGCCGCAAGCCAGGGTCACCGACATGTGCACCTGCGTCGGGCCGCCGGACATGATCGCCAAGGGATCGGCCACGGTCATCGTGATGGGCCTGCCGGCTGCCCGCATCGGGGACATGACTGTCCACGGCGGCGTCATCGTCACCGGCTTTCCGACGGTGATCATCGGCGGCTGAGGCCGTCCGGCCTCAGCTGTTCGGCAGGTCGTCGACCACCCGATACCAGACCGTCTCGGCCTGCCATTCGCCCTTCGCCGCGGCGGCCTGCACGCGCGCGCGCCAGTCGTCGCCGCGGGCCTCGGGCGGAGCGCCGATCAGATGGGCGTCGAACGGGCCGTGGCCGGTGATCAGGGCGATGCCGGTCCAGCCGGCGACGTCGAAGGTGCGCAGCTCCAGCCGGTAGGTGTCGTTGGACATGGTGCTGATCATCGTGCCCGGTTGCTTGGCGGCGGCCAGGAACGCCGCGCGGCTGTCGACGATCACCTGCACCTGACCGCTGGGCTCGATCCCGACCAGGGCGAAGTCCAGCTGCGGATCGCGGATGGCCATCTGGATCACCGCCCGCGCCTCGGCGCGGCCGCCTTCGGGCTGCGGCATGATCTCGTACTCGCGCTGGGCGCTGGAGAGCTTGGCGCCCTGCACCGCGGTGGGCGCCTTGAAGCCGCGCAGGGCGTCCAGTACGCCGCAGACGCCGCCGCCGACCGGGGCCACCTGCCGCTGGTCGATGTTGGCGACGGTCAGGCCCTTGCCGCGCAGCGCCGCGTCGATCGCCGCCTGGGCCGCGGCCGGCTGGCCGGCGACGCCGGTCAGGCTTACCGAGACGCCGCCCTGGCCGGGCGTGGCGACATCGACCAGGTCCAGCCAGCTGCAGGCGATGCCCGGCAGGGCCGCCTTGACGGTGGCCTGCGCCAGCGCGGCGGGGCCCTTGGCCGGGGTCGCAGGCGCGCCGCCCGGTCCCGTCGGCTCCGGGGACGGGCGGAGCAGGAAGGCCGCAACGGCGATCGCCAGCACCGCGGCGACGCCGCCGCCGATATAGAGCGGCAGGCGCGACCTGGCCGGTTTGGCGGCGGGCGTCGATGGAGTCCAGGCGGGGGCGAAGACCGTCGCGGCGGCCGCGGCGGCGGGCGGGGCGGTGGCCTCCTTGTCGCGGTCGAGGGCGGCCAGCACCTCGTCCATCGAGCGGAGCCGCTTGGCCGGGTCGGCCTGCAGCATGCCTTCGAGCACGGGCCGCAGGCTCACCGGGGCGGCCGAGAGGTCGCAACCGGCCCGCCTCCGGTCGATCGCCTCGACGAGCGTGGAGCCCATGTCCAGCTTGCCGCCGCAGGCGGTGGCGAGGATGACCAGGCCAAGGCTGTAGACATCCGTCCAGGGGCCGATCTCGCGGCCGAAGTCGCCAAACTGCTCGGGCGCGACATAGCCCAGCTTGCCGGCGAACCCGTCGCCGATGATGGTGCCCTTGCTGGCGTCCAGGTCCTTGGCGATGCCGAAGTCGATCACCTTGGCCCGGTCCAGCCGGCGATCCGGCAGCAGCACGTTGTCTGGCGACATGTCGCGGTGGATGGCGCCCAGCTCGTGCGCGGCCTGCAGCCCCTCGGCCAGGCGGCGCAGCAGCAGGGTGAGGTCCTCGGCCGAAGGCTTCAGCTCCTTCAGGACGTCGGACAGCGCCACCCCGTCGATGAACTCGGTCACGATGTAGAGCACGCCGAGCTGCGGCTCCTGGGCCAGCACCCGGTAGTTGACGATCGCCGGGTGGGAGATGCGCGTCAGGGTACGCGCCTCCTTGCGGAACATCGCCTGCACATTGGGATCCGCCGCCAGGCTCGGCAGCATCACCTTGATGGCCACCCGCTCGTCGGCGTTGACGTTGACCCCCTCGTAGACCTCGCCCATGCCGCCGCGGCCGATCAGGCGCTTGACCTCGTAGATGTGGTTGAGGACCGCGCCGACCTCGACCCGTCCGGGCGTCACCGGGCCGGGAGCGACGGGCGGCTGCGAGGGCGAGGTCGGCTCGGGCGCCGCGGCGGTGCGCTGCTGCGGCGGCATGAAGACGGTGCGGGGCGGATCCTCGGGGGGTTGGTCCTCGTCGCTCATGATGCGGCCCCCGCCGGAGCGAGGGAGAGCAGGGTGATCTCGTGGCAGCGCACGGCGATCACCGTCACGTTGTCCGGCGCGCCGCGCTCCAGACACATCTCGACCAGGCGCTTCGCCGCCGTCTCCGGCTCGGCGGCGGTGAGCACGCCGGCGATCTCGCTGTCGTTCAATGGCCCGGTGAGGCCGTCGCTGCAGAGCAGGAAGACATCGTCGTCGGCCACCTCGTCGACCACCGCGTCGAGCTCCAGCTCTGCGCCGACGCCCACGGCGCGCGAGATGACGTGCGAGAGCGGATGGTTCTCGGCCTCGGCTTCGGTGAGCAGGCCCCGCTCGACCAGTTCGCTCACCTGGGTGTGGTCGCGGGTCAGCCTGTGCAGCTGGCCGTCGCGCAAGACGTAGATGCGGCTGTCGCCCGCCCAGATGGCCGCGAACCTCCGGCCGTGGACCAGCAGCGCCACCGTCGTCGAGCCCATCGACTTGCCGACGCTCTCGGACTCCCGGAAGATCGTGCGGTTGGCCTCGTGGATGGCGCGGGCGACGGCGCCGGCCGCCTCGTCCATGCCGCCGGTCCAGGCCGCCTCGGCCAGCCGGTCGACGATGGTGCGCGAGGCCCACTGGCCGTTCTCGTGCCCGCCCATGCCGTCGCAAACGGACCACAGGCCGACCTCGGGCCGGGCGACGAAGGAATCCTCGTTGTGGGCGCGGATGCGGCCCTCGTGGGTGACGCAGCCCTGGTCGAAACGGAACCGCGGCTGGTTCATGCGGCGCGCTCCGAGACCGATGGTGTCCAGAGGCGGGCCAGCAGGTCCGACGCGGCCGGGCCGGGCGAGGCCAGCGGCTCGCCGCCCTCGGTCCACCACGCCGGCGCCTCCGTCGGGACCGCCTCGGCGGTCGCGGCGACCCGCGCCTCCGCCGCCTGCACGGCCGCATCGGCGGTGAGCAGGCCCTCGAAGGCGTCGCGGATCGCATCGTCCATCGCCGCGGCGACGGACGCGCCGGTCTTGCGGACCTCGTCCTCCGCCAGGCCCTCGACCGCCAGGATCACCGGAAAGCGCCGGCCGACCGCGTCCACCGAAGGCGTCAGGGTTCCCGCGCGCCAGCTCTCGCCGAAGGGACCGGGACCGGTCACGAACCGCCAGGGCGGGGCGGCCTCATAGGCGGCGTCGAAAGCCTCGCCGAGCGCCGCGCGGGCGCCGGCCATCCCCTCGCTCAGCCAGCCGTCCCAGGCCGCGCGGGCGGGGGCGTCGAGGCCCCGGGCGACGAAGTCGCCGTGGCTGGGAAGCTTGCCGAAGAGGACGATGCGCATCGCTGTCACAGGGCCGCGGGGCAGCGGAACGACCACAGGCCGCCGCGGCTGAAGGGGTTCTGGTCGGAGGGCAGGATAATCCGGAACGTCGCCGAAGCCGCCCCCTCGCCGAAGGTGGCCTTCAGCGCGGTCGGCCCGGCGTTCTCGCGCCGCGCCTGGTCCATCAGCCGGAACAGCGCCCAGGTCCCCTGCGCCTCGAAGCGGCGCAGTTCGCGGTCGCCGGCGTAGAGCACCACCCGCGCCTCCGGCAGGCCGGAGATCGACCACATGATCGGCCGCGCGCCGGCAGCCCCCGCCTCGAAGCGGTGCGTCGCCCCGCCGGCCGAGAACTCGGCGGCGGTCACCTGGCCGCCGAGGCCGGCGGACTCCACCTTGAGCGGCAGGCCGGCGGCCAGCAGGTCGCGGATCTGCGCGGCCTTGTGCATCTGCTCGGCGCTGGTCGGATCGAGCAGGGTGGCGACCGGATCGTCCGCGCGCCAGCGCCAGACCGGGCCGGCGGTGTCCATGAGGCTCGCCAGCCGCGACTGGGCGAAGCCGTCGACCTGCCCGTTCTGGCCGAACACCCGCAGCATGTCGGCGGCGGTGGCGTCGCTCTGCGCGGCGCCGAAGAACGGGTAGCGGTCCTGGGTCACGCTGCGGCAGGCGGGCAGCAGGCCGCGCTGGTAGGCGTCGGCCACCGCGCCCTGGGCCGCGCCGACGGCGGCGGTCTTGCCGCCCTGGGCCGCCGAGGTGACGAAGGGCTGCAGGGCCGGCGGGGCGCCGGCCGCGGCGGTGGCGACCTGGGCCATGGCGAGGCTCATCTGCGCCTGCACCGCATCGCCGCCCGCCCCGCCGCCGGTCAGGCCAGCCGCGGTGGTCGCCGAGCCGGCCGCCTTCACCGCGGCCACGAACTCGTCGATCGGCGCGGGGGTCTTGCCGTCGCCGACATAGGCGTTGACCGGCTGGAAGTAGGCGCTGATCTGGGCGGCGGCGTCGAGGTTGGTCTGGCCCTGCTGGGCGCGCATGCCGAGGCGGCCGACCGTGCTGCGCTGGACGCGCCGCTCCAGCGCCTCGCGCGCCGCGCCCTGGGCCCCGCCGGAGAAGGTGGTGTTCTTGCGCACCTCCAGAAGGATCAGCTTCAGCGGCGAGGGCTGCAGGGTGAAGGCCCCATAGGCGGCCGGGTCGGCGAAGTAGGCCGCCGGCTGCATGGCGTCGATCACCTTCTGCCACTGGGAGATGTATTCCTTGGCGTAGAGGCCGGCGACGCCGGGCCGCACCGAGGCGATCTGGCTCTGCACGCCGGTGGTCTTGGCGTCCTGGCCGAGGACCCAGAGGTCCTTGTTGAGCTCGTTCTGAACGGTCTGCACGCCGACCTGGTAGGCCTTCTCGTAGCCCTCGCGGGTGAAGAAGTAGGGGACGGTCAGGTCCAGCACCGCCTCGCCGCCGGCAAAGGCGCGGGCGTGGCCGGCGGAAAGCACGGCGCGGGCGGTCCAGTCGGGCGCCTCGCCGGCCGAAGCCTGCTGGCGAAGGATGGCGTAGGCGCGGTCGGCCAGGGTCAGGGTCTGCACCGAGGCGCGGGCGGAATCGATCAGCGCCCCGTCCAGCGGCGCCTTGCGGCCCGGCCAGGCGCGGGAGATCTCCTTGTCCTCCAGGAGCGCGTCGAGGTGCTGTTCCAGTTCCTTCCTGACGCTCTCGCGGTCGCCGCCGGGGAAGACCTCGGCCGCCCAGTCGTCGGTGACCCAGGCCTTCACGGCCTTGGCGTCCATCGGGCCGAGGCCGCCGAGCATCAGATAGACCTTCAGCGGCTCATAGATCGCCAGCGGTTCGGCCTGACGGTCCTGCAGGACTCGCTCCAGGCGCAGCAGGATGCGCGGCAGCATGATCCGCCGCAGGGCCTCGCGATAGGTTTCCTCGGCCTTGCGGCTGTGGCCCGACTGGAAGAGGCCGAAGCGCATGTAGAGCGGGGCCGCGCCCTGCCGGCGGTCGGCGTAGCCGCGCGGGAGCTCGCGCAGGGCGCGCAGCACCGAGAGCGTCTGTTCCAGGTCCGGGTCGCCCTCGCGCACTTCCACCAGGTCGATGCCGCCGTCGCGGATCTGCTGCTGCACGCCCTGGCCGGCGGCCATCAGCTCGCCCTGCAGCCGCCGGTTGGCGATGAAGCTGACGCTCCACAGCGCCAGGGTGATCACCGCCACGGCCCCGATCGCCGCCATCGCGCCGATCAGCTGCGTCCGCCGGCGGCGGCGGGCCTTGGGGTCGTCGGAGACAAGGCCCGCTTCCTTGAAGATCACCTCGCCCAGCAGGCGGTTGAGGAAGTAGGCGCGGCCGCGGCCGTCGCGCGGGGCGGCGTGCGGCTGGTCGAACACCTGCGCGACCCCGCCGAGGATGCGGTCGAGGGGCGCGCCTTCCTGCACGCCGCTGGCGAAATAGAAGCCGCGCAGCGGCACCTTGACGTTCTGCTCGGCGACGAAGGCGCCTTCCAGGAAGCGCAGGGCGCGCGAGCGCAGGGTGTCGATCTGGGCCGAAAAGCCGAGGATCAGGCTGCGCCGGCGGGTGTCGAGGTCTTCCTGCAGACGCTTGGAGGTGCGGTCGGCGACGGCCTGGGCCATCAGGTCGAACTCGCGGACCAAAAGGCCGCTGTCCGGCGGCTCGCCGGTCCAGGGCAGGGTGGCGCCCAGCACCGCGCGGCGGCCCTCGACGTCGAGGTCGTCGTAGAACTCCACGAAGCCGGCCAGCAGGTCGGCCTTGGTGAACACCACATAGACCGGGGCGGCGACCTCCAGGGTGCGCTGCAGCTCGATCAGCCGGCGGCGGACGGCGGCGGCGTGGGCGTCGATCAGGGCGCGGTCGGCGCGCAGCAGTTCGTCCAGGCCGATGGCCACCAGGACGCCGTTGATCGGCTGCAACGGCCGGTGCTTGCGCAGCAGCTTCAGGAAGCTGTTCCATGCCTGGGAATCGGTGGCCGCGTCGGAATCCTGGGTGGTGTAGCGGCCGGCGGTGTCGACCAGCACCGCCTCGTCGGCGAACCAGAAGTCGAGGTTGCGGGTGCCGCCGACCCCCTTCATCGCCGAGTCCGCGAAGGGGAACCTGAGGCCGGAGTTCAGAAGGGCGGTGGTCTTGCCGGCCCCCGGGGGGCCGATGATCATGTACCAGGGGCGGCTGTAGAGGTAGTCGCGCCGCCCGCCCTGGGCGGACTTCAGGCCCGTCAGGGCCTCAGCCATCCGCTTGGAGAGCAGCTCCGATTCCGCGTCCCCCGGCGTGACCGGCGTTAGTTCCTTGGCGAGGGCCGCGGCGGCGCGCCGGGCCTTGTAGATGCGCCAGCCGGCGAACCCGGCCCAGATCAGCACCACCACGCCGGCCAGCAGCAGCCGCATCGGCAGCGGCCGCACCGGCGCCCAGATGATCGGCAGGGCCAGCGAGAGCGCCAGCGCCAGGATGAGCGTGACCGTGATGGTCAGCACCCACCAGTTGCGGAAGATTTTCCTCAGGAAGCCGCGCATCGATCTACTCGGACCTCGGGATCACGACCTCGACCCGCCGGTTCTGGCTCTTGCCCTCGGCGGTGTCGTTGCTGGCGATCGGCTGGGCGTCGCCGAAGCCTTCGGTGCTGACGCGGCCAGGGTTGGAGAGACCGGCGCGGATGATCTCGCCCACCCGTTCGGCGCGGGCCTTGGAGAGGGCCATGTTGTCGGGGAAGGTCAGGCCCGAAATCTTGTCGCTGTCGGCATGGCCCTCGATGCTGACGTTCCCCGGTTCGCCCTCGACGGCGGCGGCGATGCGCTCGAAGATGTTGCGCCGTCCCGGCTCCAGCTGGTCGGAGCCGGACTTGAAGAGCTGGCCCACCGTGGTGCGTACCCGAACGGTCGAGCCGTCGTATTCGACGGTGACCAGCTTCTGGGCGATCTCCGGCGCCAGGAACTGCTGCAGGCGGGTGGCCTGGGCGCTGGGCGGCGCGGCGGCGGCCGGGGCGACGCGCGAGAGGCCCAGCGGCTGCTCGGGGTTCACCCCCCGCATCCCCTGCATGGCCGGCCCGCCGGCCTGGGCCAGGATCAGCCGCAGGATCAGGTAGATCAGCAGCAGGAGGCCGAAGGCGCCGGCCGCGGCCATGGCGATCCGCGTCCAGAATCCGACCTTGCGCAGGCCGGAGTCCTCGCCCCGCCAGTGGGGGCTGAGCTCCAGCTGCGAGAGGCTGCGCGGATGCTCCAGCACCGCGTAGAGCTGGGTCATGATCTCGTGCAGCCGGCGCTTGCCGTCGGGCATGACGCGGAAGCGGCCCTCGAAGCCGGCGGCGAGGCAGGCGTGGTAGAGCTCGATCAGGTCGCGGTTGTCGTGCGGCTGGCGCAGCATGTCCTCGACCAGCTGCCAGAAGCGGTCGCCGCCGATGTTCTCGGAGAAGAACTGCACCACCATGCTGCGCCGCGCCCATTCGGCGCCATCGTTGGCCTGGCCGGGGAGGTTCTGGGCGATGTCGTCGAAGGTGGCGGCGACGGCGTAGCGGGCGCGACGGCGCTGCTCCTCGGTGTAGATCGGGGCGATCGCGCGGTCGAAGGCGGCGACGACGTTGGAGACCTGCGGGTGGATCTGCGCCAGCGGCGTCTGCACCCTCCCTGAGCGCATGCTGGCGGCCAGCGACAGGGCCTGGGCCGCGGCGGCCATCATCGGGTTGCGGGTGACCGGCGGCTGGGTGGGCCGCGGTACGTCGTCGTCGAGCAGCACGATCTGCGGCTGGGCCGGGACATAGGCCGGCGGCGCCTCCTGCGCCTGCGCCTGGCCGGGCGTGAACACCGTGCCCTGGCCGGCTTCGGGCTTGCGAAGGCCTTGCAGCGGCGACGGGCGGAAGACGGTCCGGTTGCCGTTGTTGTTGTCGTCGCTTCCGCCGCCGCCGGTGCTCATCGCGCGGCCCTCTTCACGCACCAGAGCTCCATCTTCAGGTCGACCCATTCGCCGGAGATGTGCAGGCCGAGCGCCGGGGCGGTGGCGAAGTCGCGCCAGTCGGGCGAGCCGCGGTCGAGCTCGAAATAGACGTAGCCGGGCAGCACGCGCAGCTGCGGCGGCGGGGTGGGCGTGTGGCGCAGCGGCACGCCGGGCAGGGCGGACTCCACGATCTGCCGCATCTTCTGCACCGAGCCGACCTTGGCCATCGAGGGGAACCGCCCGCGGATCTCGTCGAGCGGCACGGCCGCGGTGACCGCCAGGTAGAAGTAGCCGGTCTGGTACATCGCATGGTCGCGGATCGGCGACAGGTACGCCCCAGGCCCGGCGTGCTCCAGCGGCAGCTGAACGGCCGAGCGGTCGTAGACCGCCGAGAGGGCGTTCTGCAAAAGGTCGAACACCGGCTCGAAGGTGGCCTGCAGGTCCTCATGGTCGTAGCGCGGGAAGGGCGGCGGCTTGCGGTCGGCGCGGGTGAAGGTGCAGAGCTCGCCCGCCAGGCCCACGAAGGTCTGGTAGAGGCGCTCGGGATGGATGGTCGGCAGGGCGTCGAGGTGCTGCAGCTGCGGCGTCCAGTGGTTCAGCGCCTGCAGCAAGAGGAAGCTGGCGAAGGTCTCCGCCCCGCCCTCGGTGGCCTCCACCGCGCGCAGCGAAAGCTCATCCACCCGCTGCTCGGCCCGGCCGATGATGTCCGTCAGGAACCCCCGCAGCCGCGCGCCGGAGCGCACGTCCAGCGCCGGCGGGATGTAGCGGTCGTCGAACATCAGCCGGCCGTTCTGCACCTCGCGGATGCGCGCCAGGCCCAGGCACACCCGGCCGTAGGTCTGATCGCGGGTGACGCCGTAGTGCAGGTTGGGCTGGGCGGTCTCGATCGGCTCGCGCGTGCGCTCGGCCGAGAAGCTGTCGGAGACCTCGGCCTCGTCGACCAGGAAGCGGATCGCCTCGTCGCCGTCCTCGCGGGAGGCGAACTCGACCGCCGCCGCCTGCCGCGCCGGCAGGGTGAGATAGACGATGGCCTCGCGGGTGTCGGGCGGGATATCCAGCGGTTCGGGCAAGGCCATGTCGCCGGGGGCGGAGAAGGGCGTGCCGTCCGAGAGGACGCCGGTGACCTGCTCCACCGCGAACTTGCCGAGGGCGGCGAGGTCTTCGTTGATCTTCAGCGAGACAAGGCCCCAGGGGTAGGGCCGCAGCACGTCGGCGCGGGCGCGCACCAGGGCGTCGATGAACCGGTCCTGCTGCTGGAAGTGCTGCGGGCGGAGGAACAGGCCCTCGCGCCAGGCCACCCGACTTTCACCCTGCATCCAAGCGCCCCTCGATACCCTGGGCGTTAAAGCACGACTCCAAGGGTTCTTTAAGCCGGGTTATGACTTAGACCTCGATAGAGCGCGTGCGGGGGAGCGGGCGGCGACATGACGACGGGCGACAAGCCTCCGTCCTTCAACCCCCGCACCTGGGTTCCCGGCCCCATGCCGCCGCGCGAGCCGCCGTCCGAACCGCCGCCGCGGGACCAGCCCGCCGGCCCATCCCCCGAACGGCTCTCGTTCGACCCGAAGGCCTGGGCGCCGCGCCCCGAAACGGCCACGCCGGCGCGCCGGCGGCCGGTCGCGCCCATGCTGGCAGGGGGCGTCGTGCTGGCGCTGGTCGCGGCCGGCGCCGGCTGGTGGGCCCTGCAGCCGAAAGCCCAGCCGAAGGCGATCGCGCCGGCGGCCGCCGCCAAGGCCGCAGCGCCCCAGCCAGGCGCTACCACCAGCGCCCTGGTGCTGGCCGGGCCGTCCGAGCTCGCCGCCGCCCTGGCCGCCAGCGGCGCGACCCCGGCCGAAGCCCAGGCCGCCGCGGCCGAGGCCGTCAGGCTGCTGGCCGGCAGCGGGGGCGAGCTGCGGGTGTCGCTGACGCTCTCCGCCGGCGCGCCCCGCCGTATCGAACGGCTGGAGGCCATCGCCGCCGACGGGGCGGGCGCGGTCGTCACCCGCAACGGCGACCGTTTCGCCGGGGAGGCCGTGGCGGCCAAGCTCGTCGCCCGCGAGCGGGTGGTGCGCGGCGAGATGGACGCCGACAGCTTCTATTCCTCCGCCGTCGCCGCCGGCGTCACCGACAGCCTGATCCCGACCTTCGCCCAGGCGTTCGCCTTCGACTTCGACTTCCAGCGGGAGATCCACCCGGGCGACATCTTCGAGGCGGTGTTCCGCCAGGCGGAGAACGCCGAGGGGCGGCCAGTCGGGCCGCCGGAACTGCTGTTCGCGGGCCTGACCACCGAGGCGAAATCGGCGGCGCTCTACCGCTTCACGCCCGAGGGCGAGGAGCCCGGCTGGTTCGACGGCAACGGCCGCAGCATCGTGCGCGCCTTCATGCGCACGCCGATCGACGGGGCGCGGGTCTCGTCGAGCTTCGGGTATCGCAAGCACCCCATCCTCGGATACCAGAAGCTGCACCGCGGGGTGGACTTCGCCGCCCCTGTCGGCACGCCGATCTATGCCGCGGGGGACGCGACCGTGGAGTTCGCCGGGCCGAAGGGGCCGAACGGCAACTTTGTCGCCCTGCGGCACGACAACGGCTGGCGCACGCTCTACCTGCACATGAACGCTTTCGGCGAAGGCATCGTCGCCGGCGCCCGTGTGCGGCAGGGCCAGCGGGTGGGCGAGGTCGG
Source organism: Caulobacteraceae bacterium (assembly GCA_020852035.1). Taxonomy (GTDB): domain Bacteria; phylum Pseudomonadota; class Alphaproteobacteria; order Caulobacterales; family Caulobacteraceae; genus Phenylobacterium. Next base: position 106 of record JADZBR010000225.1, on the reverse strand, counting down.
CACCACCGGCCGCTCCACCGGGCCGCACCTGCACTACGAGGTGCACATCAACGGCGAACCGGTGGACCCGATGACGGTGCAGGTCGAGGAAGGGCGCACCCTTGCC
>JADZBR010000224.1 GCA_020852035.1 Caulobacteraceae bacterium | reverse complement strand
GCGGGTCTTATGGCGCAGGAGCTGCTGGGCGGCGAAGGCGGCGGGCGCGCCGCCGGCCAGGGCGAGGAGGATCAGGGTGCGCTCCGGGACGCGCCGTTCATCGCGTCTCGCCGCCCGCTTGTCGTGGGCGAAGGTCAGGAAGGCCGCGGCGTTGATCGCCACGAGGTAGGGGAGGAACAGGTCCATCGGCCGAGCTTAGCGCCTCGGCCAGCCGCGCTTCCAGCGCCGCCCAGCGGGGGCTGATGTCGAGGCGTGCGGGGGCCTTGCGAGGCGCGGGGCTCATGGCGCGGCCGCCGCGCGGCCGGCGCCGGCCGCCGCCTGGCGGAAGAGCGCCGCCGAGGTCAGCCAGATGGCCAGGAACAGGATCGTCGCCCCGCCCGGCAGCGGCAGCTTGAGGGCGAGCGCGATGGCGCTGGCCGCCAGCTGGGCCAGCGCCGTGACGATCATCGCCCAGCCCATGCCGCGGGGGCGGAAACGGGCGAGGACCGCGCCGATCATGCCCACGGCCACCACCCAGTAGAACATCATGTTCGCCGGATGGCCGTTGTCGCCGATGATGCCGACCGCGGCGTTGATCCACAGGGTCAGGAAGGCGCCGGCCAGCGCCGCGGCGACGCCGCCGCGATAGGCCCAGTCGGTGGAAAGGCGGAAGGTGAGCTCGATGATCAGGCCCACGGTCCCGAACATCACGCCGGCGAATACGAAGTCGGAGGCCGTCCAGTTCACCTCGCGGGTGAACCGCATGGCGACGAGCGGCAGGGCGAGCAGGGCCGCCGCCAGGCTCCAGCCGGCGATCCTGAGGCGCCGGTCGAGGGCGCGGAGGCGGCGTTCGCGCTCGGGCCGGGGCGGCGCGCGCTGGGGGGCTTTGGTCATCCTTGAGGCTCCATGTATGGATGGGCTCATGGGGCATGCGCGGCGGGTGAGCGGCATGAGCAAGCCCTGAGGAAACGCTGAAACGTGGCCGGACCGCGCTTTTCCTTCGACCGCTTCGTGCTGGACGCGGCCGACCGCCGGCTGACCCGCGACGGGGCGCCGGTGGAGCTGAACGCGCGCTATCTCGACGCCCTGGCGCTGCTGGTGGCCGAGGCCGGGCGGCTGGTCTCCAAGGACCGCTTCATGGCCGAGGTCTGGCGCGGCGTGCCGGTGACCGACGAGGCCCTGACCCAGTGCATCCGCACCCTGCGCCGCCAGCTGGGCGACGAGGCGGCGCGGCCGCGGTTCATCGAGACCGCGCCCAAGCATGGCTACCGCTTCATCGCGCCGGTGAGCCGGGTCGGGGAGGCCGAGGCGGTCGAGGCCAGGGCGCCGGGCGCCGTCTCGCGCGCCCTGGCGCTGCGGATCGGCCTGGCCGGCGCGGCGGGCGGGGCGATGGCCGGGGTGTTCGGCGGCACGCTCTACAATGTCGCCGGGAGGTCGCCGGCGATGGGCGCGATCTCGGTGCTGCTGGTGCTGGTCTGCCTGACGATGGCGGTCGGCGTGGCGGGCGGCGCGGGCGTCGGCTTCGGCGTCGCCGCCGGCGCCCTGGCGTCGGGCCGGCTCGGGCCGTGGACGATCGCCGGCGGGGCGCTCGGCGGCTGGCTGGCCGGGGCGCTCGGCAAGCTGGTGGCGCTGGACGCGGTCGCCCTGCTCTTCGGCCGCTCCCCGGGCGAGATCACCGGGGCGATGGAGGGCGCGCTGCTCGGCGCGGCGGTGGGGGTCGGCGTCTGGCTCGGCGGGCGCGGGGCGGGACCGCCCTCGCCGCTGCGCGCCGCCCTCGCCGCGGGGCTCGCCAGCCTGGCCGCCGGGGCGGCGATCCCGCCGCTGGGCGGGCGGCTGATGGCCGGCAGCCTCGACCTGCTGGCGCAGGCGTTTCCGGACTCGCGCCTGCGGCTCGGCCAGATGGGCGGCATCTTCGGCGAGCCGGACTTCGGGCCGACGACCCGGGCGGTCGTCACCGGCCTGGAGGCGCTGCTGTTCGGCGCATGCCTGGCCGCCGCCATCACCTGGGCGCGACGGCGCTAGGCGGCCGGGACCCAGAGCTCGGAGAGCCCGTACGGCAGCTCGATCAGCCCCTGCGGCCGCATGCCGAGCTTGCCCAGCACCTTCGCCGAGGCGGCGTTGCCCGGCTTGATGACGGCGACGATGCGCCGATAGCCCTTCGTCTTCAGGCCCCACGCGACGCAGGCCGCCGCCGCCTCCACCGCATATCCCCTGCCCCAGAAGCGCGGCAGCAGGGCGTAGCCGACATCGACGTCGTCGAGCCCCTCGCGCTTGATCAGGCCGCACATGCCGACGACCTCGCCGGCGGCCTTGTCGGTGACGCGCCACATGTGATGGCCAAGGTCGCGGTAGGCGGGGATCGGGCCGCTCTGCAGGTAGGCGCGGGCGTCATCCAGGGTGACGAGGCCGCGGTCGCCGATGTTCTCGACGAACGAGGGATCGGTCAGGGCCTCCAGGATGTAGGGCGCATCCTCCAGCGTGAACTCGTCGAGGGCGAGGCGTTCGGTTTCGAGGACGCGCATGGCTCCCGCTTAGCCTGCCTCGCGCCCACGAAAAAGGCCGGCGCCCGCAGGGAGCGCCGGCCTTCGGTTCGTTCAAGCGCCTGGCTTAGATCGCCTGCAGATTGCCCGCGGCGTCCTTGCCCGAGCGGCGGTCGCGCTCGAGGTCGTAGGAGACCTTCTGGCCTTCGTTCAGGCCGCGCAGGCCCGAGCGCTCCACGGCCGAGACGTGCACGAACACGTCCTTGCCGCCGTCATCCGGCTGGATGAAGCCGTAACCCTTGGTGGTGTTGAACCATTTCACAGTGCCGGTAGCCATTTCAGCCTCCGTCGTATTTGGCGGTTCGGCCGGCGGACTGCCCGGCGGCCGATCGAGTCTGAAAAGGCCAGTTGGTCTGTGCGAGACCGGGTAGAGAAGCTAGGCGCACCAGAGTTCGATGGCTCCCACATAGTCGAGACGGCCGACCGGCGCCAGTGCGAAGCGGCGAGGTTGATCGCCGGCGCGGGGCCGGGTTATCCACCGCCAAGCTCAAGCCTTTCGGGGAACCCTCATGCGCAAAGCCGCCTCCTTCGCCGCCCTGGCGCTCGCCGTGCTCGTCGCCGCCTGCAACACCGTCGCCGGCGTCGGCCGCGATGTGGGGGCGGTGGGCGACGCCGTCACCTCCACCGCCGAGGACGTGCGCCGCTAGACCCTTTCCGGTTCAGGTGGAAGCACCTGAACCGGACCAGGGTCTATCTTATGGAGCTTGGAGCGTGACGGCCGCCGCAACCGGCGCCCGCTTGCGGCTGTCACGACCTAGTCCTCCAGGATCAGGCTGTGGGTCTTGGTCTCGCGGAGCCTGAGCGCGATCGTCAGGGCGACGGCGCAGATCACCGAGACGTAGACGTAGAAGCCGGTCTCCAGCCCCGACGCCTTGAACCGCAGTGCAACGTATTCCGCCGCCCCGCCGAAGATGGCGTTGGCCGCCGCATAGGGCAGCGCCACCCCGAGCGCGCGGATGTGCGCGGGGAAGAGCTCGGCCTTCACCACCGCGCTCACCGAGGTGTAGCCGGAGAGAAGCAGCAGCAGCAGCACGATCAGGCCGAAGGCCACCGGAATGCTGTCGGTCCCGGCGATCGCCGACATCACCGGGAAGGTCGCGATCATCGCCCCGCCGAACGCCCACATCAGCGTCACGCGCCGGCCCACCTTGTCGGAAAGCCAGCCGAACAGCGGCTGGGCGCACATGTAGAGGAACAGCGCCCCGGCCATGATCCCGGTGGCCTCGTTCTTGGAGAAGCCCGAGGTGTTGACCAGGAACTTCTGCATGTAGGTGGTGTAGGCGTAGAAGGCCAAGGAGCCGCCGGCGGTCAGGCCGAAGATCACCGCCGTTTCCTTGGGGTGCCGGCGCAGCAGCATCAGGGTGCGCGCCCGCTCGGCGCCGGAATCGCGGGCGTTGATGAACGAACGGCTTTCCTCCAGCCCCATACGGATCCAGAACACCACCACCGCCAGGAGGGCGCCGACCACGAAGGGGATGCGCCAGCCCCAGGATTCCAGGTCGGCGGGCGTCATGACGTTTTGCAGCAGGATCAGCAGCGAGAGCGCGATCAGCTGGCCGGCGATCAGGGTGACGAACAGCACGCTGGACCAAAGGCCCCGCCGGTCCTTGGTCGACATCTCCGACAGATAGGTGGCGCTGGCCCCATACTCGCCGCCGAGCGACAGGCCCTGGACGACGCGGATGATCACCAGCAGCACCGGCGCCGCCGCCCCGATGGTGTCGTAGCCGGGGGTCAGGGCGATCCCCAGCGAGCCCAGGCACATCAGCCCCACCGACAGCGCCAGCGCCGCGCGGCGCCCGGCGCGGTCGGCATAGAGGCCCATCATCCAGGCCCCGAACGGGCGCGCCACGAAGCCGACGGCGAACACCGCCGCCGACTGCATCAGCTGGGCGGTGCGGTCGCCCTCGGGAAAGAACACCGGCGCGAAATAGAGCGCGAAGGAGGCGTAGGCGAACCAGTCGTACCACTCGACAAGGTTGCCGGCCGAGCCGCCGACGATGGCCCGCAGCCGCGACAGGTCCGAGCGCGGCCGGGCCGCCTCGATCTCAACGCCCACTTCGTCGACCATGCCGCCCCCGAACCGATCCTGGGCGAGCTTAGGCGATGCGCGGGCGTGAAAGGAAGCGGCGGCGCCAAATCCCTTCCCATTCCGCCAAGCCGAGGGAGGGAGGGAGGGTTCAGGCTCGCGCTATATCCGGCCCATCACCACCAGGATCAGCACGACGAGCAGCACCAGCCCCAGACCGCCGCTCGGGAAATAGCCCCAGCTGCGGCTGTGACCCCAGGTCGGCAACGCGCCGATCACGAGCAAAATCAGGATGATAAGCAGAATCGTGCCAAGCATGGCGGTGTCCTCCCGCGCCGGAACCCATTGGCCGGGCCGGCTTGCGCGGAAACGAACGTGGCCGTCGCGCACCGGTTCCGCGAACGGCTAGTCCAGCGCGTCGGCGGTGTGCAGGGCGGCGTCCTCGCGCCGGACCTTCAGCGCCCAGAGCAGGCCGATGAAGCCGCCCTTGATCAGCGGCAGGAGGCCCAGGGTCATGAACGCGATCGGGATCAGCGTGACCGGCAGCACCAGCCCGACCGGCGCCTCCCAGATGAACGGGAAGAGCAGCAGCGGCGCCACCACCAGGTGGCCGAGCACCAGGATGGTGACATAGGCCGGGCCGTCGTCGGCCGGATACTGCGCCAGGTCGTGGCCGCAGAGCTCGCAGTTGGGCTGGACCTTCAGGTAGCGCCAGAAGAGGCGGCCCTCGCCGCAGTCGGGGCACTTGCCCTTCAGGCCGCGGAAGATGGCGGGAACGACGTGGCGCTTCGACATGGCGGCCATATGCGCATCACGGCCGTGCTTGGGAAGGCGCCGCGGAGTCGCAGCGGCGGGACGCCGACGGCCCTGCGTGGTTCGAGACGGCCGCTCGCGCGGCCTCCTCAGGATGGCGACCTCAGCAAGACCCTGGTCATGGTGCGGCGCGCGGAGCGCGTCCCGAACCACGCGGGGCCGCGCGGCGATCTGCCTTCGCGGGCTTCAGCCCAGTCCGATCTCGCGCCGCTGGGCGCGGGTCAGCCTGGTCGCGACCAGCGCATGGGAGGCGGCCAGGTGCGCCGCGAGGTCGTCGTCCGACATGGCGTCCAGGGCGTCGAGCCGCACCCACTTGGCGCGGGCCAGATAGGGCGCCGGGCGGCCCACGCCGTTTTCGGTCAGCGCCTCGAAGGCGATGTCCGAGCACTTGAACGAGCAGCCGCCGCGCGGCGAGGTGACGGCGAACATCCGCCCGCCGACCTTGTAGACGTGGTCGTCGCCCCACTGGACGTCCATCGTCGCGCCGGGCAGCGCCCGGCAGGCGGCGTCGAACGCCTGCGGCGTCATGCCGAGACGCCGACCCCGATCGGGCAGGAGACGCCCGTGCCGCCGACGCCGCAGTAGCCGGCCGGGTTCTTGGCCAGATACTGCTGGTGGTAGTCCTCGGCGAAGTAGAACGGCCCGGCCGGCGCGATATCGGTGGTGATGGCGCCGTAGCCCTGGGCCTCGAGCGCCTGCTGATAGGCGTCCCGCGAGGCGCGGGCGGCGGCGGCCTCGGCTTCGTCCGAGGTGTAGATTCCCGAGCGGTACTGGGTGCCGATGTCGTTGCCCTGGCGCATGCCCTGGGTGGGGTCGTGGCCCTCCCAGAAGACCTTCAGCAGGCCCTCGTAGCCGACGATCTTGGGGTCGTAGACCACCAGCACCGCCTCGGTGTGGCCGGTGCGGCCCGAGCAGACCTCCTCGTAGGTCGGATTGGGGGTGACGCCGTCGACATAGCCCACGGCCGTCGCCCCGACCCCGGGGACCTGCCAGAACTTGCGTTCCACACCCCAGAAGCAGCCCATCGCGAACACCGCGGTCTTCAGCCCCTCGGGATAGGGGCCTTTCAGCGGCCGACCGTTCACGAAGTGGACGTCGGCGGTGGGGATGGCGTGCGGCCGGCCCGGCAGGGCGGTGGCGGCGGTCGGCAGTTCGAGGCTTTTCTTGAAGAACATGGCGGATCGGTCTCCTGGCGCGCCCACAAGATAGGGCCGCCGCGCGCCAGATTCCACGCGCCGCGCGACACGGCGTTCCCACCGCTTGCCGCCGCAGGGCGCATCGCTATATTGCGCGCCCTTCGCCGACCGGCGGAGATGGTGAGGTGGCCGAGTGGTTGAAGGCGCACGCCTGGAACGCGTGTATAGGTGAAAGCCTATCGAGGGTTCGAATCCCTCTCTCACCGCCACCACAACCCACTGAACTACAACGATTTTTTATGAGTCTGCGAGACCGGGGCGCGAGCCGTCGGGGGTGTGGGCTGTGTCGGCCTTATGTCGATCGGCAGCGGACCGCCTTGGCGCTGGCTCTGAATCGACGGTCAGGGCGGCCAAGGCTGTTTGTTGCCCCCCACCAATTAGTATAATAATATATACAACACAAAAAGGGGGTAGAGATGCGCGTGGACACCGACTTTCTCGGCTTCCCGGCCGGCGCGACGGCCCTGGT
>JADZBR010000223.1 GCA_020852035.1 Caulobacteraceae bacterium | reverse complement strand
TTGATCTGCTGGGTGCCGTGGTAGAGGCCGGTGGTGTCGCCCAGGCCGATGGTGTTGGTGGTCGAGAACAGGCGGAAGAAGCTGTTCGGCCGGATCACCCGGTTCTGGTCGAGCAGGGTCAGCTTGCCCTGCGCCTCCAGCACCCGCTGGATCACGAACATCACGTCCGGGCGGCCGGCGTCGTATTCGTCGAAGACGAGGGCGATAGGCCGCTGGATGGCCCAGGGCAGCATGCCTTCGCGGAATTCGGTGATCTGCTTGCCGTCCTTCAGGACGATGGCGTCCTTGCCGACGAGGTCGATCCGCGACACGTGGCTGTCGAGGTTCACCCGGATCAGCGGCCAGTTGAGGCGCGCGGCCACCTGCTCGATGTGCGTGGACTTGCCGGTGCCGTGATAGCCCTGGACCATCACCCGCCGGTCGAAGGCGAAGCCGGCGCAGATGGCCTTGGTGGTCTCGGGATCGAACTTGTAGGCCTTGTCGATGTCCGGCACGTGGCTGTCACGGTGGCTGAAGGCCGGCACCATGAGGTCGGAATCGATCCCGAACACCTCGCGCGCCGAGACGCGCTTGTCGGGGGTGAGCGTGATCAGTTGATCGTCGGCGGTGTCGATGGCGCTGGACATGGCGCGGTTCGATTAGCGGGTATTTCGCGTGATGCAAACGGGTGTTCGAGCCTTGCGTTGCGTCAAGGCCGGATCGGCGACGCGCGCGGTTTGGAAACCATCCTCGGGAAGATGCGGTCCTCGCGGCGGTGGAAGCCTTCCCGCTCGGCCAGGGCGACCTTGCGCGGACCCGGCCGGCGCGGCGCTGACGCCCGCCCCTCTCCGCCGCTTGCCGGCAGGAGGACTTACATCCGTTCGGGCGTCTCGATGCCGAGCAGATCCAGCGCCAGTTCCAGCTGCTTCAGGGTGGCCTCAGCCAACGCCAGGCGCGAGGCGCGCACGGGCGGCTGCGCGATCAGGATCGGGCAGGCGGCGTAGAACTTCGAGAACGCCTGGGCCAGGCGGTAGGCGTGGTCGGCGATGAAGTTCGGGGCCTTCTTGTCGTAGGCTTCGGCGAGCGCGGAATCGAAGCTGTCGAGCAGCAGGGCGAGGTCGCGTTCGGCCGGCTCGACGATGACGATCTTGCCGGCCTCGACGCCCTCGTCGGCCGCCTTGCGCAGGAGGGATTTCACCCGCACCGCCTGGTAGAGCAGGTAGGGGCCGGTCTTGCCCTCGAAGCTGGAGAAGCGGTCGAGGTCGAAGATGTAGCTGGTCGAACGGTGGTTCGAGAGGTCGGCGAACTTCAGGGCCGCGACCGCCACCTTGCGGGCCGTCTCGCCGAAATCGGCTTCGGAGAGCTCGGCGCCGAGGCCCGCTTCGTGCAGCCGTTCGGCCGCCTTGGCCTTGGTCATGGCGATCAGGTCGCCGAGCTTCAGCACCCCGCCCTCGCGGGTCTTGAAGGGCTTGCCGTCCGGCCCGTTCATGGTGCCGAAGCCGATGTGCTCCAGGCCGCCTTCTTGCGCGTAGCCGACCAGATAGGCGGCGCGGACCACCACCTCGAAGTGGTCGGCCTGCCGCTGGTCGACGGCGTAGATGATCAGGTCCGGGTCGTATTCACGCCGCCGGTCGAGGATCGTCGCCAGGTCCGTGGTGCCGTACATGGCCGAGCCCTCGGACGACACCACCAGCAGCGGCGGCAGGTCGCGCTTGTCGTCGTTCCTGGCCACGCGGACGATCCGCGCGCCCTGGTCGTCGACCAGCAGATGCTTGGCCTCGAGTTCGGCGATCATGCCGGGGATCAGCGGGTCGACGTCGCTTTCGCCTTTCCAGAGGTCGAACGAGACGCCGATGGAGGCGAAGTCCGGCTCCAGCGAGGCGCGGGAGACGGCGATGAAGTGCTTCCAGAGCGCGCGGTAGCCCGGCCGGCCGGCCTGCAGTTCGGCGGTCGCCTTGCGGGCGCGGTCGCGGAAGGTCTCGTCGGCCTTCGCCTTGGCCGAGGCTTCCGGATAGATGCGGTCGAGATCGGCCAGGGTCACCGGGCTGTCGGCCGGGAAGGGCCCGTCGCCCTCGGCGAGGAAGGGCCCGATCCGCCCGGCGTCGGCCAGGGCGGTGATCAGCAGGCCCATCTGGAAGCCCCAGTCGCCGAAGTGGGCGTCGCCCCACACCTGGTCGCCGCGGAAGCGGTAGGTGCGCTTCACCGATTCGCCGATGATCGAGGCGCGCAGGTGGCCGACGTGCATCGGCTTGGCGACGTTCGGGCCGCCGTAGTCCACCATCACTCGCCGGGGCGCGGCGACCCGGCCGGCGCCCAGCCGCGGGTCGGCGGCGATCTCGTTGGCGCGGGCCGAGAGGGCGCCCTCGGCGATCTTCAGGTTGATGAAGACCGGGCCGGCGATCTCGAAGGAGGCGAAGCGCGAATCGCCCTTCAGGGCCTCGGCGACGGCTTGGGCGATCTCGCGCGGATTGCGCTTGGCCGCCTTGGCGGCGGCCAGGGCGCCGTTGCACTGGAAGTCGGCCAGGTCGGGCCGGTCGGAAGGGGTCACCCGGCCAAGCTCGGCGGGCAGCCCCGCGCTCGCGAAGGCGGCCCCGACCGCCTCGCCGAGCGCCGATTTCAGGTCGCTCATTGGGTGGTCGCGGGCGTTCCGGCGACGTTGACGCGGAAGCGTTTGCCGTCGCGGTTGAACTGGGCCATCTGCGGCGTCACGTCGAAGCCGATCAACACCTCGAAGTGGGCGCCGGAGGTGGTCATCGCCGCGCGCGGGATGACGATGCGGTTGATCTGTTCGGTCTTGTAGACCCGTTCCTTGCCGCCGAAATCGACGGGCAGGGAGAAGTGTTCCTTGGCGATCACCGCGCGGTTACGGTCGGTCACCGCCACCCAGTAGCTGTAGGTCTTGGAATCGCCGGTGGCCTGCGGGCCCTTGCCGAGCTCGAACAGCACTTCCATGCGGACCTGGATGGGGTCGGAGTCCTTGTATTCGCAGCCGGCGCTGATGCCCTGGATCTCGCCGGTGTAGCCGACCGCGGCCGAAGCCTCGCGGCCTTCCTCGAACTCGATGTAGCGGGCCGCGTCGTAGAGCACCTTCACGAACGGGCAGGGGCCGGCGTTGCGCAGCGCCGGCAGCGGGGCCTGGCGGTTGCCCCATTCCGAATCGCGCTTCTTCTTGGCGGCGGCTTCGTCCTGGCGGTCGCTGTCGTCGCCCCGACGCGGCGACTGGGCGGCGCTGAAGGACGGCGCGGCGAGGGCCAGCACGAGAAGGGGAAGGATGAGCTTGCGCATAGGTGTCAGGTATCCGGGCGGCGAGGCGTCGCCTGCAGCGCTTCCTAATCGCTGAGGATCGTGGCCGCAACGCGGCTGGCGGACGCGGCGCGCGAGCCTTAGGTTGCGCGCGATGTCGACACGCCCGCCCCTCACCGTCCTGCTCGCCAGCCCGCGCGGCTTCTGCGCCGGGGTGGACCGGGCCATCCAGATCGTCGAACGGGCGATCGAACGCTATGGCGCGCCGGTCTATGTGCGCCACGAGATCGTGCATAACCGCCATGTCGTCGAGCGGCTGAAGGCGATGGGCGCGGTGTTCGTCGAGGAGCTGGACGAGTGCCCCGACGACCGGCCGGTGGTGTTCTCGGCCCACGGGGTGCCGAAGGCGGTGCCGCTGGCCGCCTCGCAGCGGGGACTGACGTTCCTGGACGCCACCTGCCCGCTGGTCTCCAAGGTGCATGTGGAAGCCCAGCGACACTTCGAAGCCGGCCGCGAGATCGTGCTGATCGGCCACGCCGGCCACCCGGAGGTGATCGGCACGATGGGTCAGCTGCCGGAGGGCGCGGTGGCGCTGGTGGAGACGGTGGAGGACGCGCGGCGGTTCCAGCCGCGCGATCCCGAGCGGCTGGCCTTCGTCACCCAGACGACGCTCTCGGTGGATGACACCGCCGAGATCGTCGCGGCGCTGCGCGCGCGCTTCCCGGCCGTGGCCGCGCCCCACAAGGAAGATATCTGCTACGCCACCACCAACCGCCAGGAGGCGGTGAAGGCCATCGCCGAACGCAGCGACGCCTTGCTGGTGTTGGGTTCGGCCAATTCCTCGAACTCGGTGCGGCTGGTCGAGGTCGGTAGACGGGCGGGCGTGCCGGCCGCCTATCTGATCGACGACGCCTCAGCGCTCGACCCGGCCTGGCTGGAGGGCGTGCGGGTGCTCGGCGTCACGGCGGGAGCCTCGGCGCCGGAGGTGCTGGTGCAGGGGCTGATCGACCGTC
>JADZBR010000222.1 GCA_020852035.1 Caulobacteraceae bacterium | reverse complement strand
TGTAGCGGTTCTCCTGGCTGAAGAACTGGTAGTAGGCCGAGTTGATGTTGTTGGGGTTGGGGCCCGTCGGGCTGACCAGGTAGTCGAAGCCGCCGCCGCTCGGCACATAGCCCACGAAGAACTGGTAGGTCATCGCCGCCACCGCGGTGGAGCCGTCAGCCGCCTGCACGACCTTGTCGATCACCTGGGCGGTGGAAAGCCCGGCCTGCAGATCGGCGGCGAGGCTGGCGACCAGCGCCTGGTTGGCCGCCGCGGCCGGGTCCAGGCGCAGGATGTTGGCGACCGCCGCGGCCGCCCGCGTCTCGTGCGAGACCTGGCCAAGGATCATGGTCTGGTCGCTGAACTTCAGCACCTCCACCCCGGTCAAGGCGTCCGAGCCTTCCGGCGCCCCGCCGCGCTTGTCGGCGACCGTCCAGCCGCCGGAGGTCTGGGAAAGGACGAAATCGCCCCTTCCTCCGGCGAACAGGGCCGTATCCTCCCCGTCGCCGCCGTCGAGCGTGTCCGACCCGGCCCCGCCGATCAGGAGGTCGTCACCGATCCAGCCGGCGAGATAGTCGGCCCCCGCGGCGCCGACCATCTTGTCGTTGAACTGCGTGCCGGGCGCGCGGTCGTTCTCGGCCGAGCCGGGGATCAGATAGAGGTTGTCGGTGGTCAGCCGATAGATGGTGATGGAGCCGGGGTGCGTCTTGCCGGCCAGGTTGGTCTCGTCGTGGATGCCGAGCGTGATCCCGCCCGGGTCGGGCTTGTTGTTGTCGTAGACCCTGAGGGAACCGGGCCCGAGCTGTTCGATGACGGTGAACATGTGAAAGCCGTCGCCGGGGGCCCAGCCCATGCGCACCAGGTCTCCCGGCTGCGCCAGCCGCGTCCAGTCCGCCACCTGATCGGGGTCCGATCCGCGATAGGCGATCCGCCAGAAGCCGCTTTCCTCGTTCTGGGTGGGGTCCAGGCTCTGCACGTTCTGACCCAGGGTCGCCCCCGCCGCCCCGGCGAGGGCCATCGCCACCCAGGTGCAATCGTCCGGGACGCGCAGGGCGCCGTAGTAGTCGTCGAAGCGGTAGGCGGACGCGACGATCTCGGCCGCCGTCGGGGCGCGCAGCCCCGCGGTCGGGCTCTTCAGATCCGGGTTGACCACCAGCACCGAATAGACCGCCTGGTTGGTGACCGCCGCGTTGTCCGCCTGAATCGGCCCCACGATGTAGGCCATCGGGCCGATCACATTGCCGATCTCCAGCGCGGCGTCGTCGAAGTCCGCGCGCAGGACCTGTTGCGGAGAGCCGACGTAGGGCGAGCCTTTCCCGGCCGAAAAGACGTGCTCGCCGACGTCGACGCCGTTGAACATCCAGCTGTGCACCTTGTCCTGCGGACCCGGCCAATAGCCGCCGTTCAAATCCGTCTGATAGGCTTCGCCGAAATAGTAGAGCGAGACGTAGCTCCAGTTGGCCGGCGCGGCGCCGAACATCGTCTCGAGAATGTCTTCGAGCTCTATGTTCTGGCCCGGCTGGACAAAAAGCGGCAGCGGCAGCGCCCAACGTTGAGTCGTGGCCATGATGTTCCCTCCGGATGGAACCGACAGGCTCCCGAGGGCAAAAGCGACGTTTCGCCGAAAACCGGATCACCCGGCCGCGAATATTCTCGACAGCGGGCGGCGATTGTCTCCATCCTCGTCACATGGGTGACGGCTCGATCGGAGATGTTTCATCGCTGTTTCGCCACTGGCGCGGTGGAGACACCGTCGCGCGCGACCGGCTGATCGACGAATTCTACCCGGACCTGCAGAAGACCGCCGCCGCCCTCCTGCGCTACGAGAAGGGCGTCTCCTTCTCCTCCGGAGACCTGGTCCACGACACGGTCATGCGGCTGATCCAGCTGGACCGCATCCAGCTGGCCGACCGGGCGCATTTCCTGGCGCTTGCGGCGCACATGATGCGGCAGGTGCTGATCGACCACATCCGCCACCGCCGCCGCGACAAGCGCCGGCACGTGAAGGTGGAACTGACCACCCGCATCGAGGGGGTGCAGCCGTTCGATTTCGAGCTTGTCGAAACCGCGTTGCGCCGGTTGGCCGAGATCGACGAAGGCCACGCCCAGGTCGTGGAGATGCGCTACTTCGGCAATATGAGCATCGGCGACGTGGCCGAGGTGCTCGGGTGTTCGGAAATCACCGTCAAGCGCCGCTGGCGCGCGGCCCGCGCCTGGCTGATCGACCAGCTGGGCCTGGAATCGCGGCCGGCGCACGCCGTCCCGGCCTGACCCCCGGTCAGCGCAGGGGACCGAACACGCTCAGGGGCGCGCCGGCCGCGCAGTGCTTGAGGTTCGCCCGCAGGCCCGGGAGGAATCCGGCCTGGAAGGCGATCAGCTCGCCCCGGCGCTCCAGCGACGCCCAGCGCGCCTCGGCCTTGCGCCAGCTCTCGCAGGTCAGCGGTCGGTCGCCGGCCTTCTTGGCGACGAGGCCCAGGATCATTTCGCTCCACGCCAGATTGCCCACTGCGCTGGGCCGCTGTTCGGGCCCCACGGTCGCCTCACGCTCGGTCACCAGGTGGCGCTGGGTGGCGATGGCCTCGGCGTGCCGGCCGCGATTGGACAGATCCTGCGCGTAGGCCTCGGCGATGTTCTGGGCGAAGCTGGCCAGCATGTCGTCGTTCGCCTCGATCGTGCGCAGCTTGTCGACCGCGGCCTTGGCGTTGGCGATATAGGTCGACGAGGCGTCCTGCTCGCCAGCGGTCGCCGCGGCGGCGAAGGCCGAGAAGTCATTGAAAGCCTTGATGTAGAGCAAGCGGGGATCCTCGCCGTAGCGGCCGATCAGGGCATCGAAGCGGGCGCCCGCCTGTTCCAGCTGCGGCAGGCCGTGTCGCGCGTCCTCCGCGTAGCGCTGCGAAAGGCCCCGATAGAGCAGCACCAGGCCGCGGTCTTCGTCGATCGATCGGCCCATGACGGCCGGTCGCGCGGCGATCTCGCGCTCCAGCTGCGTGGCCTTGCGCGCCAGCAGAGGCATGTCGTCGGCCAGGTCGGCGGCCTCGGCTTCCCCCCGGGTCAGCCAGCGCCGCGCCTCGTGCCAGTCGGGCGCGCGAGCCTCGGCGGGCACGGACGCCAGATGCCGTTCGCCCTCGGCCAGGGCCTTGGTCGCCGCCGGAATGTCGGTGTCGCGGTGGGCGAGGAGCACCGATCGATAGGCCGCCACCTTGGCGCGCTCGACGGCGACCGCGGCGTTGGCGAAGCCCTCGCCCGCCAGGCTGGCGAGAATCCGGTCGGCGGTGGCGAGGTTGGTTCGGGCCTGTTCGCGCTCGCCCAGGTTCGGGTCGGGCGGGACGCCCTGGATCAGCGCCAGCTGCACCAGCCCGCGCGCGGTCTCCAGCCTGAGGGCGGCGGGCGCGCCCGGAGAGCCGGCCAGGCTGGACAGATAGGTCTGCGCCTCCTTGGCCAGTTCGACGCGGGCGAGCGTATTGCCCGGCACGCGGGCGAGCCGGCCGTTCAGGTCGAACAGCATGAACCCGGCCAGGGAGCGCACCTCGTTGAACCGCCGCGCCTCGGCCGCGCGGGCGATCTCGGCCTGGCGATAGGCCTGGGCGACCAGCGCCAGGGCGATGGCGAGGCCGACCATACCGGCGGCTATGGCGCCGAAGAGCCAGCGATGGCGCAGCACCAGCTTGCGCGCCCGGTAGCCCCGTCCGCCCCGCATCGCCTCGACCGGCAGCCCGGCCCCGCGCCGTTCCAGATCGGCGATCAGCTCGGCGACCGAGCCGTAGCGCGCCGCGCGGTCCTCCGCCGCGGCCCTGGCCGCGATCGCCGAAAGCTCGGCGTCGCCGTCGCCGCCGACCAGGGTCAGCAGCACCGCCCCGAGCGCATAGACGTCCGCGGTCGTCGACGCCGGCTCCCCGGCGCGCCGCTCCGGGGCGGCGTAGGCGTGGGTGTGAAGGCCGTCCCTGACCGCCGGACCCGCGGCGACGGGCTCGATATCGGCGACCCGGGAGATGCCGAAGTCGATCAGCTTGGCCTCGCCGTCGGCGCGCACCAGGATGTTCGCGGGGGTGATGTCGCCGTGCACGACCAGCTTCTGGTGCGCATAGGCCACGGCCCGGCAGACCTGCGTGAACATGCGCAGCCGATCGGCCAGCGGCGGCGTCTCCTGCTCGATCACGGCGAAGAGCGGGCGCCCCTCGACATAGTCCATGACGAAGTAGGGCGAGCCGTCCGCCGTCTCGCCGCCGTCGAACAGCCGGGCGATATTGGGATGGTCGAGGCCGGCGAGGATGCGCCGTTCGTTACGGAAGCGATCCAGCAAGGTCGCGGCCATCGGCCCGGGCCGCACCACCTTGATCGCGACCCGATGCTCGAAATCGCCGGCGTCCCGCTCGCCCAGATAGACCGCGCCCATGCCGCCACGGCCGACCAGGCCGGCGATGCGGTAGTTGCCGATGCGCTCTGGAATGTCCTCGACATCGGCCCCGGCGGCGGCCGCGCCGGTCAGGAACATACCCGCCGAGCGCCGGTCGGCCTCGAGCAGGGCGCGGGCCCGGGCGATCACCGCCGCGTCGGCCCCGCTCGCGGCGAGCTGGGCTTCACGCGCCGCCTCCGGCGCTTCCGATATAAGTTCAAACAGCCGCAGCGCGGCCTGTTCTCGCGACCGGTCGGACATCGAGCCTCCCAACGATGACCAAGGCCAGCCTAGCGCTTGATCTGATCGCTCGGGAAGCGCCCGCCGCTCAGCGATCCTTTTCGCGCTCGCCGATGGCCGACTGCGCCGCCGCCAGCCGGGCGATCGGCACGCGGAAGGCCGAGCAGCTGACGTAGTCGAGGCCCGCCTTCTCGCAGAAGGCGATGGAGGCCGGATCGCCGCCATGCTCGCCGCAGATGCCGAGCTTGACCTTCGGGCGCACCGCCCTGCCCCGCTCGGCGGCAAGCTTGATCAGATCCCCCACCCCGTCGACATCGATGCTGACGAAGGGGTCGCGCTCGTAGATGCCCTTGTCCAGATAGACCTGCAGGAACCTCCCGGAATCGTCGCGGCTGATGCCGAAGGTGGTCTGGGTCAGGTCGTTGGTGCCGAAGGAGAAGAACTCGGCGTTCTCGGCCAGGTCCCCGGCGCGGATGGCGGCGCGGGGCAGTTCGATCATCGTGCCGACCTGGTAGTCGATGGTCTGGCCCTTCTCCTCCATCACCTGTTTGGCGGTGCGGTCGGTGAGCGCGCGCAGGAACTTCATCTCCTCGCCCTTGCCGACCAGCGGGTGCATGATCTCCGGCACCGGCGCGGCCTTGCCGGCGGCGGCGATCTCGCAGGCGGCCTCGATGATGGCGCGCACCTGCATCTCGTAGATCTC
>JADZBR010000221.1 GCA_020852035.1 Caulobacteraceae bacterium | reverse complement strand
TACCTGACCCAATCAGTTGCCAATTGAGCAACCATTGGCTCTAGGTCTTTTGGGTCATCCGTCACGTCATTATAAATAACCGAGAGGTGGAGATACCTATGCAATTCCACCTCCCCTCTGCCCTTTATTGTCGGGTAGCGCAGGATTATTAGTTAAGGCTTCATCGCTAACTTTGAGTGGCACGCCCTCGATGGTTACGAGTTCGCCTCCCCGGCGGGCCAGATCTTTTGCGGCAACGTCGTGAGTTCGTATTCTCGCGAACTGGCTATCAGCCAGAAAAGCAGCTTCGGGGTGGCGGTCTGCGAACCAGAATCCTCCCACAATCAAGACGAGAACGAGGAAAAATCCCAAGCAACAGAGCAGGACAGCGCTCAGGATATCTATGCGGGCGATATAGATCGCTACCACCGCCAACGCGATCACCGCCGCCATAACGGGAGTGCCCAAGCGTCCCAGCACACCAGGTCCAAACTTAATTGGCCTGATGCCGGCAAGCAGTCGTTTGAGCGCGTCTATACCGTCCACTTCTCTACCTATCAGCAACACGCATACTAGAATATTGCGAAGCTTGCCACCTACGAGAGAACCGCGCGGGCGTGGTTGGCAACCGCTTTCACGCGACAACGTCGGCTGTCGGAGCCCCAGACTCGGAAGCCCGCTCGACCCCTCATCCGTCGGCTTCGCCGCCACCTTCTCCCACAAGGGGAGAAGGGAACTCGCGTCGTAAAAACGCCAACAAATCCCCGCCCTCGAACAGCACCCCCCGCACGCCCGCCCGCCGCGCCGCCTCCATGTCCGCTTCCTTGTCGCCGACCATCAGCGAGCGGGCGGGATCGACCGGCCAGTCCTGCATGGCCTGCAGAAGCATGCCGGGGTTGGGCTTGCGGTTCGGCGGGTCATGGTGGCGGTAGGCGTCGACCAGGGCCTCGGGGTGCTGGCAGCAGTAGTAGATGGCGTTCACGTGCGCACCGGCTTCAGCCAGGTCGGCCTGCATGGCCTCGTGCAGCGCCGCGATGGCCGCCTCGTCGTAGTAGCCGCGCCCGACCCCCGACTGGTTGGTGACCACGAAGACCAGCCAGCCGGCGCGGTTGAACGCCGCCACCGCCTCGCGCGCGCCGGCGATCCAGTGGAAGTCCTCGACGCGGTGCACATAGCCGCGGTCCTCGTTGAGGACGCCGTCGCGGTCCAGGAACAGGGCGGGGCGCAGATGGGCTTGGGGCACGGAGTCGCTTATAGCGCGGGCCGCCGCTATGGTCCGCGCAAACCTGATCCCCGGAAGGCCGCATTGACCGACCCGACCGCATCCGTCCTTTCCATCCGCGACCTGAAGGTCGATTTCAAAACCCACGACGGCCTGGTGCACGCGGTGCGCGGCGTCTCCCTCGACGTGAAGGCCGGCGAATGCCTCGGCGTCGTCGGAGAGTCGGGCTCGGGCAAGAGCCAGACCTTCATGACCGTCATGGGCCTGCTCGCCCAGAACGGCGTCGCCACGGGCTCGGCCAAGCTGCACGAGACCGAACTGATCGGCCTGAAGCCCGGCCAGCTCAACAAACTGCGCGGCTCGAAGATGACCATGATCTTCCAGGACCCGCTGACCGCGCTGACCCCGCACGTGCGCATCGGCGAGCAGATCGCCGAGCCGCTGCGCCTGCACCTGGGCCTCTCCCGGGACGAGGCCGAGAAGCGCGCCCTCACCTGGCTGGAGCGGGTGCGCATCCCGGATGCGAAGAAGCGCCTGCGCCAGTATCCGCATGAGCTGTCCGGCGGCATGCGCCAGCGGGTGATGATCGCCGCGGCGATGGCCGGCGGGCCGGAACTGCTGATCGCCGACGAACCGACTACGGCGCTCGACGTCACCGTGCAGGCCGAGATCCTCGACCTGATGGACGAGTTGAAGCGCGAAACCGGCACGGCGATGGTGCTGATCACCCACGACATGGGCGTGATCGCCCGCCTCGCCGACCGCGTCTGCGTGATGAAGGACGGGGCCTATGTCGAGGAAGGCCCCGTGCACGACATCTTCGCGAGCCCGAAGACCGACTACACCAAGGCCCTCTTGGCCGCGATCCCGCGCCTGGACCGCGACGACCGCGGCGGGCGCCCAACCATCGAGCCGGTGGCGGCGGACGCACCGGTGGTGGTCGAGGGGCAGGACGTGACGGTCTGGTTCCCCATCCACCAGGGCATGTTCGGCAAGCGCCAGGACCTGCGCGCCGTCGACGGCGTCGATTTCCAGGTGCGCAAGGGCGAGACCCTGGGCGTGGTCGGCGAGAGCGGCTGCGGCAAGTCCACCCTGGCCCGCGCGGTGCTCAACCTGATCCCGCCGACGGCCGGCGCCGTCACCCTGCTCGGCAAGGACATCACCAAGGCCGACGAGAAGGCCATGCGCGCGGCCCGCGAGGACCTGCAGGTGGTCTTCCAGGACCCGCTGGCCAGTCTCGACCCGCGCATGACCATCGGCGATTCCATCGCCGAGCCGCTGACCGTCTACCGGCCGAACCTCAGCCGCGCCGACCGCGACGCGGCGGTGGCCGAGATGATGCGCCGCTCGGGCCTCGCGCCCGAGCTGATCAACCGCTACCCACATGAGCTTTCCGGCGGCCAGAACCAGCGCGTCGGCATCGCCCGGGCGATGATCCTGAAGCCCGAGGTGGTGATCTGCGACGAGGCGGTCTCGGCGCTGGACGTCTCGATCCGCGCCCAGATCCTCGACCTGCTCATCGAGCTGCAGAAGGAGATGGGCCTGGCGATGATCTTCATCAGCCACGACCTGGCGGTGATCCGCGAGATCAGCCACCGGGTGATGTTGCTCTACCTCGGCCGGGTGATGGAGACGGCGTCCCGCGAGCAGATCTACGCCGCCCCACAGCACCCCTACACCAAGGCCCTGCTCTCGGCCGCGCCGATCCCGGATCCCGTGCGCGAGCGCGGCCGTCAGCGCGTGAAGCTGACCGGCGAGCCGCCGAGCCCGCTCGATCCGCGCTCGGCCCTGCGCTTCATGCCCTCGCGCCTGCCGGTGGACCCCGCCGCGCCGTTCACCCCGCCGGAGCTGAAGGAGTTCGCGCCGGGCCACCTGGTCGCCGAGTTCGACGCCGAGCCGGCGGCGTAGGTTGAAGACCCAAACAGCCGAGGTTCCAAATCTGTGTCATCCCGGCCGAAGCGAAGCGGAGAGCCGGGACCCAGGGCCGGCGCACGCCATCCCCTGGGTCCCGGATCGCCCCTGCGGGCCGTCCGGGATGACACCTGTTTTTCTCCGTCATTGATTTGTGAGCTCAATTAGCTCTCCAGCCCAGAGCATCGCCGATGATCTACGAACTGCGCGTCTACACCGCCATGCCCGGCAAGCTGCCCAAGCTCGTCGAACGCTTCGAGCGCGACACCCTGCGCGTCTGGGCCAAGCACGGCATCCGCCAGGCCGGCTTCTGGACCACGCTGGTGGGTCCCAAGAGCAACGACCTGATGTTCATGCTCGCCTGGGAGTCGCTCGCCGACCGCGAGGCCCGCTGGGGCGCCTTCCAGTCCGATCCGGAGTGGATCGCCGCCCGCGCCGACTCTGAGAAGGACGGCCCCATCGTCGCCAACATGGACACCCGGTTCCTGTCGCCCACGGCCTATTCGGCGGTGAAATGAGCCGCGCCAGCTACAACGCCGCCAACTACGCCCCGGTCCTGACGCTCGAGGCGTTCAAGCGCCTGCGCGACGACCCGGCGAACGGCATGGGCCGCATCGTCGCCACCTCCGGCGGCTTCGACCCGATCCATCCCGGCCACGTCACCTGCATCGTGGAGTCCAAGGCGCTCGGCGACACCCTGGTGGTGATCGTCAACGGCGACGCCTTCCTGCGCGGCAAGAAGGGCAAGGCTTTCCAGGACGTCGACACCCGCGCGGCCATCGTCTCGGCGATCCGCGGCGTCGACTATGTGGTGAAGTTCGAGATCGAGGACGACCCCACCGTCGCCGTCGCCTTGAACGCCATCCGCCCGCACGTCTTCGCCAAGGGCGGTGACCGGGTCGCCGGCCAGACCATGCCTCCCGGAGAAGAGGCCGCCTGCCGCGACCACGGCATCGAGCTGGTCGACGGGGTGGGCCGAGAGAAGGTCTGGTCCAGCAGCGACTTCCTCACCGAGTGGGGCGAGTTCTGGAAGGCGAACCGCTAGCGGCTCAGCGCGCCGCCTCGAACAGCACCAGGAACGCGCTCATCAGGTGATAGAGCGTGCTGGCCTTCGAGGGCTCGGCGACAAAGGTCCCGTCCGGCCGCATGAGGTCGCGGTAGAGCCCGCCGCCGGGCGTCTCCAGATAGCGCCGGATGGTTGCGAAGGCCGCCAGGGCCTCGGCCTCCCAAAGCGCCTCGCGGGGATGGCGCGCTTGCATCGCCAGAACCGCCCGCAGCCGCTCTGTCTGCGACCAGAGCCGCGCGCCGCCGTCGATCACCCGCCCGTCACGGCGGTGCGAGAAGACCACCGCCTCCCGCGCCCGGTCGACGCCCAGCTCGCCGGCCAGCCGGATCAGCCGCTCGCCGACGCCCTGCGCCGAGGCCGAGCCCTCCGCGTCGTGCAGCAAGAGCCAGCCCCACTCGTACTGGTGCCCCGGCCATACCTCGTCGGCGGCGCTCTCGCCATCGGCGGTGAAGTACTCCCCGAGCAGGCCGCTAGCCGGATCGACGAAGGTCTCCAGAGCCAGCCGCCGCATCATCGCCGCCGCCTCGCGCCAGGGCGCGGCGGGCTTCAGCGCCCGCCAGGCCATCACCGCCTCGTAGAGGTGCATGTGCGGGTTGGCCTGCAGCGGAAAGGGCGCCGGGGGCGGCTCTCGGAACCCCGGATCGCCCGCGAAGCGCTGTTGCAGTCGCCGCCACAGCCGTCCCGCCTCGCCCACTGCGTCCTCACCGGGGTCGTAGCTCAGCGCCAGGAGCACGAAGGCCTGGTCGTAGAGGTCGATCGGCCCCGGCGGATCGAAGGTGGTCGGCGCCAGCCCGTCCACCGCCTGCGCCCGCAGGAAGGCGAGCCCGTGCGCCACCTGCGCCTGCCAGTCCCCGCCCCAGCCCAGCCGGCCGGCCTCGGCGAACACCATCACCTGCCGGGCCTGCACCCGCGCGCGCTTGGGCGCCGCCACCGGCTGGCCCGCATCGTCGAGCTGGTCGTGGAAGCCGCCGGCCGGGTCCAGCCCCCGCTCGGCCCAGAGCGGCAGCGCCTCGTCGAACAGCCAGCTGCGGGCGAAGGCGGCGGCGTCGGCGAGAGAGGCGCTCATCGCCCGATCGATAGCACGCCGACGCCCGCGCCAAGCAACCTCGCGGAAACGGTTGGCGGGTTATGGGCTTGGCCTCCCTGTCGCCGGACCCGCATCCCGCCCGTGCAGATCGACCTCATCCGCCCCGACGAGCTGACGGCCGAGCAGGCCGCGCAGTGGTCCGCGTGGCAGGCGGCCGACCCGGCGCTGGACACCGCCTTCCTGGCCCCGGAGTGGGTCCGCGCCGTCGAGCGCGCCCACCGCGGCGCGCCCTCGCACCTGAGCGTGGCGGTGCTGCACGAGAACGGCGAGGCGCGTGGGTTCCTGGGCCTGAAGCTGGGCGCCGTCACCGCCCTGCCGGCCGGGGCGCCGTTGTGCGACTATCTGGGGGTGGTGCTGGCGCCGGGGGTCTCGGTCGATCCGCGCGAGCTGGTGGC
>JADZBR010000220.1 GCA_020852035.1 Caulobacteraceae bacterium | reverse complement strand
GGTCCTTCGGCACCTTCACGTCGGTGATGAAGGTCTCGCAGAACGGCGAGGAGCCGGCGATCAGCTTGATCGGGCGCACTTCCACGCCCGGCTGGTGCATGTCGAACACCACGAAGGAGATGCCTTCGTGCTTCTTCGTCGTGTCGGTGCGCACCAGGCAGAAGATCATGTCGGCCCACTGGGCGCCGGAGGTCCAGATCTTCTGGCCGTTGACCAGGAAGTGGTCGCCCTTGTCCTCGGCCCGCGTCTGCAGGCTGGCGAGGTCCGAGCCCGCGCCCGGCTCGGAGAAGCCCTGGCACCAGCGCACCTTGCCGGTGACGATGTCGGGGATGTAGCGCTGCTTCTGCTCCTCGGTGCCGTACTCCAGGAGGGTGGGGCCGAACATGCCCACGCCCATGCCGCCGATCGGGTTCCAGGCGCCGATCTCGGCCATCTCCTGGGCCAGCACGCGCGCCTCGGCCGCCGAGAGGCCGCCGCCGCCGTAGGCTTTCGGCCAGGTCGGCACACCCCAGCCCTTGTCGCCCATAGCCTTCTTCCAGGCGCCGAACTCCGGCGGCATCTGGCCTTGCGTTTCCTGCATCATCAGCCCGCCCTTGCCCGCGAGGGCCGGGGGGAAGTTCTCCTTCAGCCAGGCTTTCGCCTCGCTGCGGAAGGCGTCGGTGTCGACGGCTCCAAAATCGGCCATTTGAAAAACTGCTCCCTGAAAAATCGTCTTTGAAAATCACCTTAGCGCTGCGCCCTCCCGGCGCAACCGCTCCCCCACTCCGTCACCCGCGGACTTGTTCCGCGGGCCCATGAACGCCGCTTGGCCGAGCTTGCGCACGGAATGCCTGAGTTCATGGGTCGCCGGAACAAGTCCGGCGATGACGGATGGAGGGAAGGCGGCTAGTGCGCCTTCTGGATCACGTCCGGCAGGCCGAGGATGCGCTTGGCGATGATGCCGTTCTGCACCTCGTGCGAGCCGCCGGCGATGGAGCCGGACTTGGTGCGCAGCATGGCCTTGATGGTCGCCACCTCGTCGGTCCGGAAGCCGTCGCCGCCCCAGCCGAGACCCTGGTGGCCGAGAATCTCCACCGCCAACTCCGCGCGCTCCTTGCGCACCTCGGCCCCGACGTTCTTGAGCACGCTGCTGCCGGCGCTGGGTCCCTGGTTCGACTTGGTTTCCTGCAGCACCCGCTTGCCGGTGAGGGCGAAAGCCTGGGCGTCCATGAGATGCCGGGTCAGCCGTGTCCGCAGGTCGGGATCGGCCAGCCGACCATCCTCGTCGAGACCGACGTATTTCGGCGCCAGCTCGGTCAGCCCCGCGCCGGGCAGGGCGCCAGGCCCCGCCCCGCCGCTGCCCGCGCCGGAGATGCCTTCCCGCTCGTGCTGCAAGAGGCGCTTGGCCACCGTCCAGCCGCCGTTCAGCGGGCCGACCAGGTTCTCCTTGGGCGTCGTCGCATTGGTGAAGAAGGTCTCGCAGAAGGGCGAGGTGTCGTTGATCAGGCGGATCGGCCGCGGCTCGACGCCCTCCTGGTGCATGTCGATCATCACGAACGAGATGCCTTCGTGCTTCTTGGTCGTGTCGGTGCGCACCAGGCAGAAGCACCAATCGGCGTATTGCGCGCCGGAGGTCCAGATCTTCTGGCCGTTGATCAGGAAGTGGTCGCCCTTGTCTTCCGCCCGCGTCTGCAGGCTGGCGAGGTCTGACCCCGCGCCCGGCTCGGAGAAGCCCTGGCACCAGCGCAGCTCGCCCTTCACGATCGGCGGGATGTGCCGGCGCTTCTGCTCTTCGGTGCCGTACTCCAGCAGCGTCGGGCCGAACATCACCACGCCCATGCCGCCGATCGGGTTGGCGGCGCCGATGGCCGCCATCTCCTCCTGCAACACGCGGGCCTCGGCCTTGGAGAGGCCGCCGCCGCCGTAGGCCGCCGGCCAGGTCGGCACGCCCCAGCCCTTCTCGCCCATCCGCTGCTTCCACAGCCTGGCGTCGGCGGAGGTGTCCTCCTCGCCTTCGCCGGCGGGCGCCGCCTTGCGCGCCAGGGACGGCGGGAAATTCTCCTTCAGCCAGGCGCGCGCTTCGGCGCGGAAGGCATCGACATCGGTGGCGCCGAAATCCGCCATCGCATCCTCCCTTGGAAATGGACTTGGTTCTTATGGCGCGCACTTTCGACGCTCGGCGGGCCGAGCACAACCGGGAACTCTCGCCGGATCGCGCGGGGCCGGGTGGTGGAATTTCTTCAGCGGCCCCGGTTGCCTGGGCATTCGGCGCCGCGCTAAGCCGCCGCCAGCGCGCGGCCCGGCCGCCGAACAGCGAGGATGTGAGCATGAAATGGGCGCGCGGCGGCCTGGCGATCCTTCTGGCGGCGGGCCTTGCCGCCTGCGCGACCTCCGAGCCGCCGCCGACAGGCCCTGACACGCCCAAGCCCCGCTATGGGACGTTCGGCTTCGACGTCTCCGGCATGGACCGGCAGGTCGCGCCGGGCGACGACTTCAACGGCTACGCCAACGGAACCTGGATCCGGTCCACCGAAATCCCCGCCGACCGCTCCAGCTACGGCGCCTTCGTCTGGCTGGCCGAGGAAGCCGACGCCCGCACCCGGGCGATCCTCGAGGAGGCGATGGCCGATACAGCGGCGACCGGGCCCGAGAAACTGGCTGGCGACTACTACGCCGCGTTCCTGGACGAGGCGGCGATCGAGGCGCGGGGCCTTGCGCCCCTGCAGCCCGAACTCGACCGCATCGCCGCGATCCGCACGCGGCGCGACCTCGCCGCCGTGCTCGGCCAGGGCCTGCGGGCCGACGTCGATGCACTGAACGCCACCGACACCTACACCGACCGCCTGTTCGGCCTCTGGGTAGCCGAGGACTTCGACGACCCGAAGGTCAACGGCGCCTACCTGATGCAGGGCGGCCTGGGGATGCCGGACCGCGAGTACTACCTGGGCGATTCCGAGCGGTTCCGCGACCTGCGCGCCGCCTACGCCGCCCACGTGGCCAAGGTGCTGCAGATGGCCGGCCTCGCCGGCGAGGACGCGGCGGCCCGGGCCGCCCGGGTTCTGGCGCTGGAGACGGCGATCGCCCAGGGCCACGCCACCGCGACCGACACCTTCGATATCGAAAAGGCCAACAATCCCTGGCCGCGCAAGGAGTTCGCCAGGCGCGCGCCGGGGCTGGACTGGGACGCCTACTTCCAGGCCGCGGGCCTGGCCGCCCAGCGCAAGTTCATCGTCTGGCACCCGAGCGCCTTCGTCGCCTCCTCGAAGCTCGCCCGATCCGAACCGATCGAGGTGTGGAAGGACTACCTGGCGTTCCATGCCGTCGAACGCGCTTCGCCGTATCTGCCAAAGGCTTTCGTCGACGAGCACTTCGCCTTCAACGGCAAGGCGGTGGCCGGCACGCCGCAGCTGCGCGAGCGCTGGAAGCGCGGCGTCGAATTCGCCAACGACCACGTCGGCGAAGCGATCGGCCAGATCTATGTCGCCCGCTACTTCCCGCCGGAAGCCAAGGCGCAGGCCCAGGCGCTGGTGAAGAACGTGATGGCCGGCTTCGCCCACCGCATCCAGACCGTCTCCTGGATGTCGCCGGCCACCAAGGCCAAGGCCGAGGCCAAACGCCAGCGGATGATCGTCGGCGTCGGCTATCCCGACAAATGGAAGGACTACGCGGGCCTGATCGTCCGCCGCGACGACGCGCTCGGCAACGCCCAGCGGGCCGAGCTCTGGAAGTACGCCCAGGACGTCGCCAGCCTCGGCCGCGCGCCCGACCGCAACGCCTGGTACCTGCTGCCGCAGGAAGTGAACGCGCTCAACATGCCGATGAAGAACGCGATCATCTTCCCAGCCGCCATCCTGCAGCCGCCGTTCTTCGACCCCAACGCCGATCCGGCGGTCAACTACGGGGCCATCGGCGGGGTGATCGGCCACGAGATCACCCACGGCTTCGACGATGTCGGGGCGATGTTCGACGCCGACGGGCGGCTGGCCAACTGGTGGACGCCGCAGGACCTGGCGAGCTTCAAGGCGGCCGGCGCGGCGCTGGCCGCGCAGTATTCGGCCTACAAGCCGTTGCCGGACCTCAATCTCAACGGCGAGCTGACCCTGGGCGAGAACATCGCCGACGTGGCCGGTCTGGCGTCCTCCTACGAAGGCTGGAGGATGTCGTTGGGCGGGACGGAGGCCCCGGTGCTGGACGGCTTCACGGGCGACCAGCGATTCTTTCTCGGCTGGGCGCAGAATTACCGCGAGAAGTATCGCGACGCGGCCTTGCGCCGCCGGGTGCTGACCGACGGGCATTCGCCGGGCCGCTACCGGGCCGCCACCGTGCGCAACCTCGACGCCTGGTACGGCGCCTTCGACGTCCAGCCGGGACAGGCGCTCTATCTGCCCCAGGCCCGACGCATCACCGTCTGGTGAAGTTCGCGGATCGGCGTTCGCCGAGATTGACTTAGGGGCCGCTTGGGCGGACTCTCCGGCGGTGTCGAGGCGGGTGCGTCCCGCGGCCGTCCGACGACGGAGAGACATCATGCGTAAGCTGATCTGGGCGGCCCTGGCGGTCGCCACCGGATTGGGCGCGGCCACCGGCGCCGAGGCGGCGGTGACGGTGATCGGTGGCGGCATGGCCGAAGAATGCGCCAAGGCCGCGGCTCGAGGCGCGTCCGACGAGCGGACCCAGGAGTTCTGCACCCTCGCCCTGGAGACAGAGTTCCTCAACGCCCGCGACCGGGCCGGCACCTATGTGAACCGCGGCGTGCTGCAGTTGCGGCGCAAGGAATGGGAAGGCGCCGAACGCGACTTCGACACCGCCGTGCGGATCAAGCCGGACCTTGGCGAAAGCTACGTGAATCGCGGCGCGGCCTATATCGGCCAGGCCCGCTTCACCGAGAGCCTGACCCAGATCGATCGCGGCATCGCGCTGGGGGTCGAGGAGCCGCACAAGGCTTACTACAACCGCGCCCTGGCGCACGAGGGTCTGGAGGACGCCAAGTCCGCCTACCTCGACTACCGCCAGGCCCTGGCGCTGGCGCCGGGCTGGGAGGCCCCGCGCAAGGAGCTGACCCGGTTCACGGTGACGCGGCCGTAGGCGAGGAACCGCAAGGCCGGCTGAGCCGCTTCTGAGGCGGAGGCTCGCCATGCGCACGGTCCTGCTCGCCGTCGTTCTCGCCGCCTCGCCCCTGGCGGGCGCGGCGCAGACGCTCGACGCCTACGCCAACGACAACCTGCGCTGGATGGAGCAGGAACGCCTGCGCCGGCAGGCCGACCAGCTTGAGCGGGACATGCTCTCGCTGGAGAACCGCTTGCGGGCCAACGAGGCCGTCCAGCGCCAGCAGAGCCAGGACCTCGCCACCGC
>JADZBR010000219.1 GCA_020852035.1 Caulobacteraceae bacterium | reverse complement strand
CTCGGCGGTGTCGGTGAACATGTGCGGCAGGGCGGCGGCCGGCAGCAGGTCGTAGAGTTCATGCACGTTGGACATGCCGCCGCCGATCACGAAAACGTCGGGATCGACGATATCGCAGATCAGCGCGATCAGGCGCCCCAGTCGTTCGACATATCGCTCGAACACCAGCTTGGCGCGCGGGTCGCCCGCCCGCAGCTTGGCGGCCACCAGTTCGGCGGTGTGGCCGGCGCCGTATTCGCGGGCGAAGGCGCCGCCGGAAAGCCAGGTCTCCACGCAGCCGCGCCGCCCGCACCAGCAGGCCGGGCCGGGATGCTCGCCGTTTCCCGCCCAGGGCAGCGGCGCGTGGCCGATTTCGCCGGCGATGCCGTTGCGCCCCTCCACCAGCGCGCCGTCGACGCAGAGTCCGCCGCCGACGCCGGTGCCCAGGATCAAACCGAAGACGACCCGCGCCCCCTGCCCCGCCCCGTCCGTCGCCTCGGAGAGCGTCATGCAGTTGGCGTCGTTGGCGACCCGCACCGCGCGGTCCAGCGCCTGGGTCAGATCGCGGTCCAGCACCCGGCCATTCAACCAGGTGGAGTTGGCGTTGCGGATCACGCCGGTGGTCGGCGAGATCGACCCCGGCGCGCCGATGCCCACCTGCTCGATGCGTTCTGCGCCCGCTTCGCGCTCGACGGCGTCCACCAGTTCGCGAACGGTGCGCAGCGCCTGGCCGTAGACGCGCGGGTTGGCCGCGCGCCGACGTGAGAGCACGGCGCCGCCCTCGTCGAGCGCCGCCGCCTCGATCTTGGTGCCCCCGAAATCGACCCCGATCCGAATCATCGCGCCGTTCTAGCGATGTGAATCGGCGGGAAAAGCCCTCAGCGGCGAATGGCCTCGGCGATCGCTTGGCCGAGTTCGGCCCAGTCGTCGATGCGGCGATGGCGCTCCGGCGTGCTGGGCGCCAGGGGCTGCAGGCGCGGGTCGGCCACCATCTGAAAACGGTGGGCGTGGGGCGTGGTCTCGGCCACGGACTCCAGATTGGGAAGCAGGTCGTCGACGAAGGCGATGGGCGAGCGCGTCTGCGCCGCCAGGGCGGCCACCGCCGGTCCCTTCGGCCCGGAATTGATCAGCAGAGGGTAATCCAGCCCATGTCGCCCGAGCCAGCGGGCGCGACCCATGCGCGCGGGGCCGGGCGCGTTCGTCAGGATGACGATCTCAGCCTCGGCCGCCTTCAGAGCGCGCAGCGCCTCCGCGCCGCCCGGGCTCGGCGGCAGGTCGCCGCAGGCGGTGCGGAAAAACTCGTCGTAGTGGCGCCGCCCCTCCTCGATCTCCAGATGAGTCGTCTCGCCGGGTCGATAGATGTTCTGGAAGAGGGCGAAGCGATCCACACGGAACTCCAGGCCCCGCGCCTCCAGGAACCTCCCGAAGCCTTCCATGAAGAGCGCCAGCACCTCATCGACGTCGACGATCACCAGGGGGCGAGCGGCGTCTATCCCCAGAGTCGCCAGGCTCGGCCCTGCGGCGGGTGCGACAATGTCCTTCGGATCGGCCACCTGGCCCCTCCACGCGGCTAACGCGAGTTTAAGGATATGCGTGGAATCACAAGCTGGAAGCTGGGGTTAGGTGGATTCTCCGCCGGCGCGCACTTCAGGCTAGGGTCCCGCATTGGCCAAGACCGTCCTCATCGTCGAGGATAACGAGCTGAACATGAAGCTGTTTCATGACCTGCTCGACGCCCAGGGCTATGAGACCCTGCAGACCCGCGAGGGTTTGCAGGCGCTCTCGATGGCGCGCGAGCACCGGCCCGACCTGATCCTGATGGACATCCAGCTGCCCGAAATCAGCGGCCTCGAAGTCACCAAGTGGCTGAAGGAGGATGACGACCTCTCCGCCATCCCGGTGGTCGCGGTGACCGCCTTCGCCATGAAGGGCGACGAGGAGCGCATCCGCGAGGGGGGCTGCGAGGCCTACCTGTCCAAGCCGATCTCGGTGACGCTCTTCCTCGACACCATCAAGCGCCTGCTGGGAGAACCGGCATGAGCGCGCGCATCCTGGTGGTCGACGACATCGAGGCCAACGTCCGCCTGCTCGAGGCCAAGCTGACGGCCGAATACTACGAGGTGCTGACCGCCCGCGACGGGCCGACCGCCCTGGCGCTGGCCGCCGCCGAGAAGCCGGACATCGTGCTGCTCGACGTGATGATGCCGGGCATGGACGGCTTCGACGTCTGCCGCCGGCTGAAGAACGACCCCGACACCCGCCACATCCCGGTGGTGCTGGTCACCGCCCTCGACGGCCGTTCGGACCGCATCCAGGGGCTGGAGGCCGGCGCCGACGAGTTCCTGACCAAGCCGATCGACGACGTCATGCTGTTCGCCCGCGTGCGCAGCCTGACCCGCCTGAAGCTGGTCATGGACGAACTGCGCGACCGCGAAGCCTCCGGCCGCCGCATGGGCGTGATTGCTGGCGCGGCCAACCGCCTGGGCGGCGCCGGCGGGCGCGTGCTGATCGTCGACGACAATCCCCGCCAGGCCCAGCGCCTGGCCGACGAGCTCGGGGTCGAGCACCGCCCGGTGGTCGAGAGCGACATCGAGAAGGCCGCGCTGGCCGCCAAGGGGCCGGTGGACCTCCTGATCGTCAACGCCACCGCCCGCGGCTTCGACGGCCTGCGCTTCGCCGCCCAGCTGCGTTCGGACGAGGCGACGCGGCACCTGCCGATCCTGGCGATCATCGACTTCGACGAGCGGCCGCGGCTGGTGAAGGCGCTGGAGATCGGCGTCAACGACGTGCTGGCCAAGCCCGTCGACCCCGAGGAACTGGCCGCCCGCGCCCGCACCCAGATCCGCAGGAAGCGCTACACCGACTACCTGCGCGACAACCTCGACCAGTCGCTGGAGCTGGCGGTCACCGATCAGCTCACCGGCCTGCACAACCGCCGCTACATGACCGGCCAGCTGGAGGCGCTGGTGCGCCGCGCCCAGCGCGGCGGCGACCCGGTGGCGGCGCTGATGGTCGACATCGACCACTTCAAGAAGATCAACGACACCTACGGCCACGACGTCGGCGACGAGGTGCTGCGCGAGTTCGCCGCGCGGCTGGCCTCCAACGTCCGCGCCATCGACCTGCCCTGCCGCTACGGCGGCGAGGAGTTCACGGTGATCATGCCCGACACCGGCCTGGCCGACGCCGAGCGGATCGCCGAGCGTATCCGCCTGCACGTGGCCGGCGCGCCGTTCCGGGTGGCGCACGGGCGCGAGATCCTGACGGTGACGATCTCCATCGGCGTCGCCGCCACGCTCGGCGAGACCGATACGCCCGAGGCCCTGCTCAAGCGCGCCGACGCGGCGGTCTATGAAGCCAAGGCGGCCGGCCGCAACCGGGTGATCGCGCGGGCGGCCTGAAACGCGAAACGCCCGGCCAGGGCCGGGCGCTCACGGTTATCGGAAGCGTTTGGAAGCGAAGCCTACTTGATCTTGGCTTCGCGGAATTCGACGTGCTTGCGCACCACCGGATCGTACTTCTTCAGCACCATCTTCTCGGTCTTGGTGCGGGCGTTCTTCTTGGTGACGTAGAAGAAGCCGGTGTCCGCCGTCGAGTTCAGGCGGATCTTGATGGAAGCCGGTTTGGCCATAGCTCAGTCTCTCGCGGTCGTAGGGCCGCGCGGACGTATCGCGCAGGCAGGAATTTCTGGAGGCGCGGAACATACGAATCCGCGCGCCTAAGTCAATGGCGGCCTAGAGGTAAGTGGTCTTGCCCCCACCCATCGCGAAGCGGATGAACGGCGCGCGCCGGTCGGGGTCCTCCAGCTGCAGTCCAGCTTCCTTGATCACCGTGCGGGTGATGGCCGGCAGGTCGAGATCCTTGGCTCCCTCGAAGTCGAACCAGGCGATCTCGTCGAGTTCGCCGCAGTCGGCCTGCCGCTCCAGGCTGATCAGCCCCTCGGCCTCGGCCAGGAAGAACAGGGTGTCGAAGCGCTTGCCGATCATCGGCGGCGTCACCGCCCGGGCCACCAGCCGCATGCCCGATGGATCCGGCAGCGCGCCCTGCGCCAGGAACGGCCGCCAGGGGCCGGCGCGGCGGGTCTTGGCCGCCGGCCTGGCGAGCAGCAGGCCCGCCTCCTCGAAGGTTTCGCGGATGGCGGTGAGCGCCAGCGCCTCCACCTTCTTGGCCGGCATCGGCGCCAGCCGGGCGGTCAGCGCCGGGTCGAGTTCGGCGGCGCGGGGCGCGACGTAGTCGGCCCGGTCGATGCGCCCGCCCGGGACCACCCACTTGTCCGGCATGAAGTCGTGCCCGCCGTGACGGCGGCCCATCAGCACGCGGGGGCTCGGCCCGTCGCGGCGGACCAGCAGCAGGGTCGCGGCGTAGCGTGGGCGGACGGCGGGCTTGCCGGGGATACGCGGCGGGCCTTCGGGCTTGCGGGGCAGAGTCGGGGCGTCGGACATCGAACGATTGTATGGCGGCCAGGAAGGCGCGGGAAAGCCTGACCCTGCGTCAGGTGATCTGGGCGGCGATCTGTTCGGCCAAGGCGGCGAGCTCGGCGGGGTCGGCCTGGCCCTGCCCGTGACGCCCCACCGCCACGCCGTCCCATCGCGGCAGGATGTGAAAATGCAGGTGGTAGATGGTCTGTCCGGCCGACTGGCCGTTGAACTGGGTGACCACTATGCCGTCCGGCTTCAGCGCCGCCCGCACCGCCCGCGTCACCCGCTGGACGCCGAGGATCAGGTGCTGCAACGGCTCGGGCTCGATCTCCAGCAGGTTGCGGGCCTTGGCGTGCTTGGGGATCACCAGGGTGTGGCCCTTCACCTGCGGGAAGGCGTCCATGAAGGCCAGCACGTGCTCGTCCTCGAACACCCGGGCGCTGGGGATCTCGCGGCGCAGGATGCGGGCGAAGATGTTGGCGTCGTCGTAGGTCCCGTCGAGGCTCATGGACTTCTCCGTCAGATCGGAACGGGGTTACCGGCGCCGACCGGCCCCTTCAAGCCTCAGCCCGCCTGCCGAAACGGGGAGTATTCCTCCGCCAGCCACTCCATCTCCTGGGCGACGCCGCGGCGCTCCTGTTCCAGGAAGCGCTCCACCGGCTCCCGCAGGGCCGGATCGGCGATGTAGTGCGCGGAGTAGACCGGGCTCGGCAGATAGCCGCGGGCGATCTTGTGCTGGCCCTGCGCCCCGGCCTCCACACGCGAGAGGCCCCGCTCGATCGCGAAGTCGATCGCCTGGTAGTAGCAGAGCTCGAAGTGCAGGAAGGGCACGTCCTCGACGCAGCCCCAGTTGCGGCCATAGAGCGCCTTCTCGCCGATCAGGTTGAGGGCCCCGGCGATCCAGCGGCCCTCGCGTCGGGCCATCACCAGCAGCACCTGGTCAGCCATCCGCGCGCCAAGCTCCGAAAAGAAGGCGCGGGTCAGATAGGGCCGCCCCCACTTGCGCGAGCCGGTGTCCATGTAGAAGCCGAAGAAGGCGTCCCAATGGTCTTCGCAGAGGTCGGCGCCGGTGAGCCGCAGGATCTCCAGCCCGGCCTGCGCCTCACGCCGTTCGCGGCGGATCGTCTTGCGCCGGCCGGAGGAGAGCGCCGCCAGGAAGTCCTCGAAGCTCGCATAGCCCGGGTTGCGCCAGTGGTACTGCTGGCCCTGGCGCAGGCCGACGCCCTGCTCGCCCAGCCACAGCCACTCGTCCTCGGTCGGG
>JADZBR010000218.1 GCA_020852035.1 Caulobacteraceae bacterium | reverse complement strand
TGGTGATGTTGCCGTCGGCCATCGGCTTCCTCCCGCTAGGCGCAATCTGAGCGGTGGATAGTTTCAGAGGCCGGCGGCGAAGTCAAGGAAAGTGACGGGGGCGTCAGGTTTCGTGACGGGGCGTCAGCTTTGCGATGGACTCGAGCTGGCGGGGCGAAGTCACGCGAAGGATCTTCGCTGGGTCGACCCCTTGCAGCGCCGCTTCGATCGCCGGCCGCTCGGCCCGGCGCAGGACGAGCAGCAGGAAGGACAGGCTGAGGCGTTCGCGGGCCCCCGGCGGCAACTCGGGCCGGCTGGTCCGGCGATGTGCAATCCAGCGCCGCAGCACCCGCCAGGCGCAGAGCGGGCCGCGATAGTCGAGGTGGATCACCTGGTCGGCCCGGCGTAGGCGCGACGTCATCGCCCCATCGACATAGCCCTCGATGATCCAGTCAGCCCCGGCGGTCAGGCGTTCGTGGGCCGCCAGGTATTCGGCCTCCGGAACGGGCTCCCAGGCGCCGCGCCAGAAGAGTGCGTCCATATGGTGCAGCGGCAGGCCCGTTCGCCTGGCTAACTCGCGCGCATAGGTGCTCTTGCCCGATCCGCTGATCCCGACCACCGCGATGCGTCGGGCGCCGGTCAAGTCAGGACTGCAGGGCGTCCAGCACCTCCGGATACGCCTTGGCCAGCGCGACCAGCCGCGCGGCCAGCGCCTCGGCGCCCTCCATCTCCAGCGCCTGCTCCAGCCGCGCCAGACGCCCCCGCGCCTCGTCCGCCGCCTCGGCGTCCAGGGCGTTGGCGACGATCGCCAGGGCGGCCATGTGCTTGCACAGGCCCCAGTCGTCGAAGGCCGGGCAGGAGCAGACCGCGTCGGTCACGTCCGCCTCGTTGACCTCCACGGTGTGCTGGCCGCTCTCGCCGTCGATCTGCGCCACCACGCGACCGCCGTGCTGGCCGATGACCGTCACCCGCCCTCCTTCGGCATAGCCCTCGCCGCGCTGGTAGAGCTTGTCGGGCAGATGCTCGCGCAGGGCGTCGAGGTCGAAGGAAAAGCGCGGCATGAATCGGTTCCTCAGTCGCGGTCCTCGATGGCGTGCATCGCCGCGTCCGACAAGCCGAAGTGATGGCCGATCTCGTGCACCAGCACGTGGGCGATCAGTTCGCCGAGGGTGACCTCGCCGTTCTCGGCCCACTCGTCGAGGATCGGGCGGCGGTAGAGGAAGACCATCGGGGCGTGCGGCGCGCCGTCCAGCACCGAGCGCTGGGTCAGGTCGACCCCGTGGTAGAGGCCGGTGAGTTCGAAGGCGTCGTCGATGCCCATCGACTCCAGGGTCTCCTGGTCGGCGAAGTCGAGCACGCGGAACTGGATCTCGCCCGCCAGCTTGCGGAACTCTGCCGGCAACTCGGCGTAGGCGGCCTCGGCGATCCGCGCGAAGTCGTCGAGGCTGGGGGCGGCGTGGGCGGAGAGGCTCACTCGTCGGCCACCACGATGTGCGGCGCCTCGGGCAGGCGGGTCTCGAAGAGGCCGATGTCCAGCGGCTGCTGCGGGCGGGTGGGGCGCAGCGGCTGGCGGCGCAGGGCGCGCAGGCGCTCGGCGTCCAGCTCGGCGGCGGTCGCCCGACGGCGCAGGGTGCGGGCCTGGTCGGCTGGCGCCTCGGCCTCGTCGCCGGCCTTCCAGTAGGACAGCTCCAGCCGCCACACCGTCGCCGGTCCCTCTGCGGGCGGGGCGGGCCAGCGGCGGCCGTCGCGGTAGACCGGCCTGACGGGCTTCGGCGCGGCCTTGCCGGCGAGGCGCTCGGTCAGCCGCGCGCCCTCGCCCAGGCGACCGGCATAGGCCGCCTCGGCCGCCTCGCGGGTGGCGAAGGCCGGGCCGACCAGTTCGGTGGTGAAGCGCACCGCCCCTCCGGCCAGGGCGCCGGCTTCGCGCGCGCGGGCGGCGTGGCCCAGCGGCGCGGCGAGCGCGGCGTCGGCGTTGGCGGCCACCGGGTAGGCGGGGAGGGTCATCGCCCGATCATCGCGCAAATCCGCGCAGGAGGAAAACGGAGCGTGGAGCCTGGGACTCGCTCGCCCTATGGTGGGCCATGATTCGCCGGGCCGGGGCGGCATGAGCCAGATCCAGCTGATACTCGCGGCGGCCGCCGGGGCGGTCTCGCTGGCGATCTGCGCCATGCTGTGGGCGCTGGCCCAATGGCGGCAGGCCGGCGGCCGCGTCCGCCGCTACCAGGGCCGCATCGCCGAGCTGGAGGCCCGCACCGAAGCGGCCCAGGCCTCGGCCGAGGCGTTCGATTCCGCCCTGCTCGCCGTCGAGGACGGCCAGGCCAGCCTCGCCTCCGGCCATGAGAGCCTGATCGCCTGCGCCGCGGCCCTGGGGGCCGAAGCCGACGCCCAGGGCCTGGTGGTCGCCCTGATGCGCGCCGACCCCGACCACGCCCGGCGGCTGCGGGGCCTCTTCGAGCGCGGCGAAGCCTGCGCCTTCGAGGTGCTCGGCCCGCGCGGCGCGGTGGCGGTGGAAGGGCGCGCGGCGGGCGCGCTGGCCTGGCTGAGGCTCTCCTCGGCGCCGGCGGGGGACGCCGGCCTGCCGACCGCCCCGCGCTTCGCCGCCCTGCTCGACGCGCGCAGCCAGCCGGCCTGGATCGCCGCCGCCGACGGCAAGCCGGTGTGGGGCAACCGCGCCTGGCTCGCCGCCGTCGGCGTCGCCAGCCCCGCCGAGGCGCTGGCCAAGGGCGCGAGCTTCGACCAGGCGGCCGACCGGCTGGCCAGCGAGGCCGCCAACCTCGGCGAGCGGCGCGAGTCGCTGCGCTGGTCGGCGCTGGACGGGCGCCGGCGGGCCCTGCGCTTCGCCGCCCAGCCGCTGGAAGGCGGCGGCGTCGGCGTCTGGGCCGAGGACGTGACGGAGGCTGAGGAAGCGCGCGAAGCCCTGCGCCTGCAGGCGCAGGCCCGGGACGAGACGCTGAACCACCTCAACGAGGCGGTGGCGGTGTTCGGCGCCGACAAGCGGCTGGCCTACAACAACACCCCCTTCGCCGACCTCTGGGGGCTGGAGCCGGCCTGGCTGGTCGACCGGCCGACGCACGGCGAGATCTTCGACCGGCTGCGCCAGCGGCGACGGCTGCCGGAGACCGCCGACTACGCCAAGTGGAAGGCGGCCGAGCTCGCCCGCTACGAGGCCACCGGACCGGCGTCGGACGACGTCTGGCACCTGCCGGACGACCGCATCGTGCGGGTGGTGCGCCAGCCGATGCCGCAGGGGGGCCTCCTGCTGCTCTTCTCGAACATCACCGACGAGACGCGGCTGAAGTCGCAGTTCAACGCCCTGATCCAGGTGCAGCAGGCGACCCTCGACAAGCTGACCGACGCGGTGGCGGTGTTCGGCTCCGACGGGCGCCTGCGGCTGCACAACGAGGCGTTCGAGCAGTTCTGGAACGTCAGCGGCGCCCAGCTGGCCCAGGCCGCCGACTTCGAGGGCGTGGTGGAGCTCTGCACACCGCGCCTGCACGACCTGGCCTTCTGGCGCGAGCTGAAGGGCCGCGTGGCCGACCCCGACCCGCAGGCCAGGGCGCCGATGGCCGGCGAGGCCAAGACCTCGGATTCGCGCATCGTGGCTTATCAGTCCCGGCCCTTGCCGGACGGCGCGACATTGATCGGCTTCGCCGACGTGACCGACGCGCGGCGGCTGGAGGGGGCGCTGGCCGACCGCTCGGCGGCCCTGGCGGAGGCCGAGCGGCTGAAGCGCGACTTCGTGGGCAACGTCTCCTATGAGCTACGCACGCCGCTCACCACCATCATCGGCTACTCGGAGCTGCTGGAGCGCTCGGGCGAGGGCCTTTCCGAGCGCGGCCGCGGCCACGCGGCCGCCGTGCGCACCGCCGCCGCCCAGCTCGCGCGCTCCATCGACGACGTGCTGGACATGGCCCAGATCGACGCCGGCGAAATGGCGCTCGACCTGGAGGACGTCGACGTGCGCGACCTTCTGGCCCGCGCCGAGGCCCGCTGGGCCAAGGAGGTGGAGGCCGCCGGCGCGACCATCGCCAGCCTGGCGCCGGAGGACATCGGCCTGATCCGCTCCGACGTTCGGCGGCTGGACCAGGTGCTCGACCACCTGCTGGAGCACGCCGTGCGCCAGACCCCGCCGGGCGGAACCGTCACCCTGGCCGCCGAGCGGGCGCTGGGCGAGGTGCAGCTGCGGGTCTCCGACACCGGGCGCGGCATCCCCTTCCACGTGCAGGCGCACATCTTCGACCGCTTCACCAGCCGCGACCGGGGCGGGCCGGGACTGGGCCTGGCGCTGGTCAAGGCGCTGGTCGAGCTGCACGGCGGCTGGGTGGCGCTGGAGAGCGAACCGGGGGCCGGCGCGACCTTCACCTGCCACCTGCCGGAAGCCGCCCAGGCCAGCGAGGCGCGGCCGGAGTTCGGCTTCTAGCCCCGCCGCGCCAGGGCCTGCACCAGCATCATCCGCGGACGCTCACGGCCGTTGGGCGCCAGGGTGTGGAACGCCGCCGGGTGCATGATCACGACATCGCCCGGCGCGCCGGTCAGCTCCGCCACGCGGACGGGATGGCCGCGCAGGGCTCCATCCTCGCCCATGAACCGCTCGCGCGGCCCACCCGCCGAGAGGAGGTCGGCCATCCAGGGCTCGTCGGCCGCCAGCCGCTGGCGCATCTCGGCCGAGCGCAGGCGCAGGGCGGCTTCCTGGGCGGCGCGATCCATCACCGCCCTGTGCGAGCCGGCCAGCACCAGCGTGCCGCCGCCGCGAGGCTCCACCGGCTCCAGGAAGGTGAAGAGGCGCACGCCGGCGAGCGGCTCGCCGGCCCGCATGGCCGGCAGGTCCAGGTGCCACATGGCGTGCGGCACGGCCCAGGCGCCTTCGGGAAAGGTGATCAGCGCCTGCCCCCAATGCCGGGGCGCGATCCATTGGCCGGGGCCCAGCAGCCGGTCGGCCAGGGCCGTGAAGAGGGGCGCGCAGGCCGCGCAAGCGCCGGAACGCTCCAGCGCCTGGAAGCCGCCGATCCGTCCGCTCGGCCAGGTCTCGGGGCGCGCGCGGTCGGCGCCCAGGCGCTCGGCGAGATGTCGCCAGACGCGGTCGGCCATGACGGCGACCTTGGTTGCGGGCAAGGCGGCGGGGAGGCGGGCCAGGCCGTCGCGCTCGAAGGCGGCGAGGGTTTCGGGGGTCAGGTGCGGGGTGGGCTCCATGCGTGGTCTCCGACGGAAAACGCCCCGCGGTGAACAACACGCCCTGGCCGGTGCGGCCGGGGAGTCCTGTTCACCGCGGGGCGTTCCCGCGGCCCACCGCGAGGCGCGATGGCTGATGCGCGAAAGCTCCCACGCGCCCGGCGCGGGGTCAACGCCCGATCAGAGCTCGGCCAGCACCGCGGAGCCCATCTCGCGGGTGCTGAGGGTCCCGCCGATGTCGCGGGTGCGGGCGCCCGACCGCAGCGCGCGGACCACGGCGGCGTGCACGCGGTCGGCGTCGGCCGGGCGGCCCAGCGACCAGCGCAGGGCCATCTCGAAGGAGAGGATGGCGGCCAGCGGATTGGCCAGGCCCTGACCGGCGATGTCCGGCGCCGAGCCGTGGATCGGCTCATAGAGGCCCGGCGCCCCGGCCACGCCGAGCGCGGCGGAGGGGAGCAGGCCAAGGCCGCCGGTGAGCTGCGCGGCCTCGTCGGACAGGATGTCGCCGAACAGGTTGTCGGTCACCAGCACGTCGAACTGCTTGGGGTTCTTGACGATCTGCATGGCGGCGTTGTCGGCCAGC
Source organism: Caulobacteraceae bacterium (assembly GCA_020852035.1). Taxonomy (GTDB): domain Bacteria; phylum Pseudomonadota; class Alphaproteobacteria; order Caulobacterales; family Caulobacteraceae; genus Phenylobacterium. Next base: position 3,555 of record JADZBR010000218.1, on the reverse strand, counting down.
ATGTGCTCGAGCTCGACGTCGGAGAACTCACGGGCGTGCAGGTCGGTCACCACCTCGCGCCAGAGGAGGCCGGAATCCATGACGTTGGATTTCTCGGCCGAGGTCACCTTGTTGCGGCGCCCCCGCGCCAGTTCGAAGGCCACGCGGGCCACCCGCTCGATCTCGGCGGTCGTGTAGACCTGGGTATCGACCGCCCGACGGCCGCCCTCCGGCAGGTCCTCGATGAACCGCGGCTTGCCGAAATAGATGCCGCCGGTCAGCTCGCGCACGATCATCAGGTCGAGGCCGACCACCAGTTCGCGCTTCAGGCTGGAGGCGTCGGCCAGGGCGTCGAAGCAGATCGCGGGCCGCAGGTTGGCGTAGACGTTCATGCCTTCGCGCAGGGCGAGGAGGCCCGCCTCGGGGCGCTTGTGGCGCGGGGCGTCGCGCCACTTCGGCCCGCCGACGGCGCCCATCAGCACCGCCCTGGCGGCCTTGGCGGCGGCGAGCGTGTCGTCGGTCAGGGGCGAGCCGTGGCGGTCGTAGCTGACCCCGCCGAAGTCGCGCTCCGCGAGCTTCAGGTCCGGCGTCAGGCGCTCGGCGACGTGGCGCACCTCGGCGATCACCTCGGGCCCGATGCCGTCGCCGGGCAGGAGCAGAAGGTCGGTCATGGAAATCTCCTACAGAGGTCGCTGCGCGGCGACCTCGTAGGCGAAGAGCCGGCGATCGGAAACCCCGAAGCTCGGCCACGCCGCCCGCCAGGCCGCCATGTGGGCGGTGGCGAAGTGCGCATCGATCGCCGCCTGATCGCGCCAGAGCTCGAAGACCCGGATCAAGCCCGGCTCGATCACATCCTCGGCGTAGCTGTAGGCGAGGCACCCGTCTTCGCCGCGCGAGGCGTCCAGCATGGCCTGCATGTGCGGGCGGAAGGCGTCGAGGGTCTCCGGCGGCACGCGGACGGTCCCGGCGATGATGAGGCTCACTTTCCTCCCCCTCGTGGGGAGGGAGGGGTCGCGCCGCTCACGCCGGCTCCAGCCAGGGTTTGCCGAGCGCCACCTTGCTCTCGTAGACGTCGATGGCGTCCGCCGCCTGCAGGGTCTCGCCGATGGCGTCCAGCCCCTTGAGCATCTTCTCGCGCCGCTGCGGGTCGATCTCGAACTGGAAGACCTTGCCGGACGGCGAGGTGACGGTCTGGCTCTCCAGGTCGACGGTGACCAGGTGGTTGCCGCCTTTGGCCTCGTCCATCAGCGCCTGCACCTCCTCAGGCCGAAGCACCACGGGCAGGAGGCCGTTCTGGAAGCAGTTGTTGTAGAAGATGTCGGCGAAGCTGGTGGCGATCACCGAGCGGATGCCGAAATCCATCAGCGCCCAGGGCGCATGCTCGCGGGACGAGCCGCAACCGAAGTTGTCGCCGGTCACCAGCACGCCGGCGCCTTTGTATTCCGGCCGGTTGAGCACGAAGTCGGCCTTCTCCTTGCCCTGCTCGTCGAAGCGGAAGTCGTAGAACAGGCCCTTGCCCAGCCCCTCGCGCTCCACGGTCTTGAGGAACTGCTTGGGGATGATCTGGTCGGTGTCGATATTGGCCAGAGGCAGGGGCGCGACCGGCGCGTCGAGGCGGGTAAAGGGCTGCATCAGTCCTCCCTAGCGGACGGCTGGAGCATCAGGAAGGGCGCGGCCGGGGCGCCGGCGCGGACGGTGAACACCCGGGTGCCGGGCTTGCGACCGTCGCGCACCTCGGAGACGTCGAGGCCGGCGGCGGCGAGGCGGGCTTGCGCGGCGTCAGGATCGGCGACGCGCCAGGCGAGGCCGGAGAGCTTGTCAGGGCCTGGCGTGACCGAGCGGTCGAGCGGGGCGCCGATCTCCACCACCGCGTCGCCGGCGCGGAAGAACATCATCCGCGAGCCGAACTTGGGGTTCGAGCGATCGAGCCGCAGGTCGAGGCCCAGGCGGGTCCCGTAGAGCGCCGCGGCGCGCTCGGCGTCCGGCGTGCGGACCACCACGTGGTCGAGGGCGCCGACGGCGGCGGCCTCGGGAACGGTCGGCGGCGACTTCGGCCAGGGGGTCGGGTCGCGCGGCGGGCCGATCAGGAAGAGGTTCACGCCGGCCGAGTCGGCCGGGTGGCTGGCGGCGGTCTCCCAGTAGCGCTTGGCGCCGTCGGAGGCGGTGGAGCGCACCGGGCCGGGCGGCGAAAGCCGCACGCCGCGGCGTTCAACGGCGCGGTGGTGCGCGGCCATGTCGTCGACGGCGAAGGCGAGGGCCCAGAGGCTTTCGCCGTGTTCCGCGAGGTGGGCGCGCACCCGGTCGCCCATCGCGCCCTCGCTCCCGTCGGCGGCGATGACGTCGAGGGCCATGTTGTCCAGCTGGAACCAGACGTGGTGCGCCCCGCCGCCCGAGCCGCGCCAGTTCGGCTCACGGCCCAGGAGGGCGGTGTAGGCGGCGGCGGCCTGGTCGAGGTCGTTCACGACGACGGCGATGTGGTCGAGGGCGGTGATCATGCGGGCAGTACCCGCAGACCCGAATAAAGCGAAAAGGCGCGGTCGCTGGTCACCAGGGTCAGATCTTCCTCGATGGCTTGAGCGATCAAGAGCCGATCAAAAGGGTCACGATGATGGAACGGCAAGTGCCGCACGCGTGCGGCATGCGGCAGGGCGACATCCAGGGATTCGGCGACCAGCCTTCGAAGAAGCTCGTTGTATTCACCCTGGAAGTCGGTGTCGAAGCCATCGGGAAGGGGGAGCTTCCCAAGGCTGTGCTTCACCGCCATTTCGAACGCACAGACAACGCTCACCACCAGCCGTTCGCTCGGCGCCAGCAACCTGGTCCGCACGTCGCCGCGAAACTGATCGGGATCGTAGGCGAAGCCGATGACGACGCTGGTGTCGAGCAGATAGCCCCTCACTCAGGCGTCTCGTCGTCACCGTAGAACATCGCCTCGATCTCTGGATCGGGATCGTCAAAGGTCTCGGGCAGCCGATAACCCTTGTGCTTCCAGAAACCGAACTCACGGACAGGCGCGGGCGTGGCGGTTGGGGCGCGATCCAACGAAACCATCACCGCTCGCGGCTTGCCGTTCTTGGCGATCACCACGTCCTCGCCGCTCGCTGCCCGATCAACAAGCGAAGAGAACTGCGTCTTGGCTTCGTAGAGGTTGACCTGGACCATTCCGAAGACATAGCCAGCTTGACCAAGTTGGTCAAGTTTCCGGCAAATACTCGCGCACGTCGGCGATGCGGCCGGCGAGGGCGGCGGCGGCGGCCATCGCCGGGCTCATCAGGTGGGTGCGCCCGCCGCGGCCCTGGCGGCCCTCGAAGTTGCGGTTGGAGGTGGAGGCGCAGCGTTCGCCAGGCGCCAGCTTGTCGGGGTTCATGCCGAGGCACATCGAGCAGCCGGGCTCGCGCCAGTCGAAGCCGGCGGCGCGGAAGATCACGTCCAGCCCCTCGTCCTCGGCCTGGGCGCGCACCAGGCCCGAGCCCGGCACCACCATGGCGCGCACGCCCTCGGCCACTTTGCGCCCCTCGACGATGGAGGCGGCCATGCGCAGGTCCTCGATGCGGCTGTTGGTGCAGGAGCCGATGA
>JADZBR010000217.1 GCA_020852035.1 Caulobacteraceae bacterium | reverse complement strand
TCGCCGTGCTCGCGGTGGCCGCCCTGGCGCTCGCCGCCTGCGGCAAGGCCGAACAGCCGGAGAACGCCCAGGCGCGCGCCCGGTCGGTGACCGTGGTGCGGATCGCCGAACGGCCGATGAGCGGGTCGCTGTCGGCGACCGGCCAGCTGACGCCGCGCGAGGAGGCGGCGGTGGCGGCGGAGGTCGGCGGCTACCGGGTGGCGCGGGTGCTGGTGGAACAGGGCGCCCATGTGCGCGCCGGCCAGACCCTGGCGGTGCTCGACGGGACCCTGCTGGACGCCCAGATCGACCAGCAGGCGGCGATCGCCGCCCAGGCCGACGCCACCGCCGACCAGGCCGAGGCGGAGGCCCGGCGGGTGCAGGGGCTGGACGGCCAGGGCGTGCTCTCGCAGGAGGCCATCGAACAGCGGCGCGCCACCGCCAAGGCCCAGCGCGCCGCGGCCAACGCCCAGGCCGCCGGCCTGCGCGATCTGCAGACCCGCCGGCGCAAGCTTTCCGTCACCGCGCCGGTGTCGGGCCTGGTGCTGACCCGCAACGTGCGCCCCGGCGACACCTCGCAGGTCGGCGGCGAGCCCTGGTTCCGCATGGCCCGCGACGGGCTGATCGAGCTGGAGGCGCAGCTGTCGCAGGACGATCTCGACCGGGTGCGCGTCGGCCAGCCGGCGCGGGTCACCCTGCCGAACGGCCAGGTGGTGGACGGCGAGGTGCGGCTGGTGAGCCCCAACGTCGACCCGCAGACCAAGCTCGGCGCGGTGCGCGTGCGCCTGCCGGTGCGCCCGGACATCCGCGCCGGCGGCTTCGGCCACGCCGAGTTCAAGAGCCAGGGGACGGCGGTGCTGACCGTGCCGGAGACCGCGGTGCGCTATGACGCCGACGGCGCCTCGGTGATGACGGTCACCGCCCAGAACCGCATCAAGGAAGTCCCGGTGAAAACCGGCGACCGCGGCGGCGGGCTGGTGCGGATCCTGTCGGGTCCGCCGGCCGGCACGCGGGTGGTGAAGAGCGCCGCGGCCTTCCTGCTCGACAACGACCTGGTGCGGCCGGTCGAGGAGGGCGCCGCCGCGCCGGCCGCCAAGCCCGCGCCGTCGCCGGCGGTCAAGCCCGCGCCCAGCCCGGCGGTGAAGTGATGGCCGCCCACCAGCCCGTGGGCGACGGCCTTCGGATCTCGTCCTGGGCCATCCGCAACCCGATCCCGGTCTCGGTGCTGTTCATCGCGCTGATGAGCGCCGGGATGGTCGCCTACTTCATGCTGCCGGTGAAGCTCTACCCGAACGTCTCGTTCCCGATGGTGGCGGTGAGCGTCACCCAGAACGGCGCGGCTCCGGGGGAGATGGAGACCCAGATCACCCGCCCGATCGAGGACGCGATGGCCTCGATCTCCAACGTCAAGAACATCTACTCGACGGTCAACCAGGGCGTCTCGGTGACCAACATCGAGTTCGAGCTGGGCGAGGACCTGCAGAAGAAGACCGACGAGGTCCGCTCCAAGGTCGACCAGGCGCGCATGCTGCTGCCGCGCGAGATCGACGAGCCGAACGTGCAGCGGGTGGAGATCGATTCCGCCCCCATCGCCACCTATGCGGTGAACGCGCCGGAGATGAGCGACGTCGAGCTCTCCTGGTTCGTCGACGACACCCTCTCGCGCACCCTGCAGGCCGAGAAGGGCGTGGCGCAGGTGGCGCGCATCGGCGGGGTGGCGCGCGAGGTCAACGTCATCGTCGACCCCGACAAGCTGGCCTCGCGTGGGCTGACGGCGGCGGAGGTTTCCAACGCCCTGCGCGGCTTCAGCATCGACGCGCCCGGCGGGCGGGCGCTGATCGGCGGGCGCGAGCAGACGCTGCGGGTGCTGGGCTCGGTCAACGACATCGCGCGGCTGCGCGAGCTGACCATCCCGACCCAGGGCGGCGGATTCGTGCGGCTGGCCGACGTGGCCGAGATCGGCGACGGTTCGTCCGAGGTGCGGGGGTTCGCGCGCCTGAACGGCCGGCCGGTGGTGGCCGTCCAGATCATGAAGACCCGCGAGGCTTCGGACGTTCAGACCGAGGACCGGGTGATCGCCGCCCTCGGCAAGCTGGAGCAGCAGCACAAGGGGGTCACCTTCACCAAGGTGTTCTCCTCGGTCGACGAGACGCGGGCCTCCTTCTCGGCGACCCAGCACGTGCTGCTGGAGGGCATGGTGCTCGCCGCCCTGGTGGTGTTCCTGTTCCTGCGCGACTGGCGGGCGACGGCGATCACCGCGGTGGCCATGCCGGTGGCGCTGATCCCCACCTTCGCGGTGATGGCCTGGGCCGGGTTCTCACTGAACATCGTGACGCTGCTGGCGCTGACGCTGGTCATCGGCATCCTGGTCGACGACGCCATCGTCGAGATCGAGAACATCGAAAAGCGCGTGGCCGCCGGCGCGCGGCCCTACCAGGCGGCGATGGAGGGGGCGGACGCCATCGGCCTGGCGGTGGTGGCGACCACGGCGGCGATCATCGTGGTGTTCGCGCCGGTGTCGTTCATGGGCGGCACGGCCGGGCAGTTCTTCCGCGAGTTCGGCCTGACGGTCTGCGTGGCGGTGGCCTTCTCGCTGGTGGTGGCGCGGCTGCTGACGCCGCTGATGGCCGCTTACCTCCTGAAGCCCAAGGCGCACCCCAAGCCGCGCAAGGCGTTCAAGGGCCTCTACCGCAAGGCTCTGGAGTGGGCGCTCGACCACCGGATCGTCGCCTCGATCATCGGCGGGGCGATCTTCATCGGCTCGCTGATGCTGACGCCGCTTCTGCCGACCGGATTCCAGCCGGCGGGGGATCCGGACTACATCTACATCACCGTGCAGGGCCCGCCCGGCGCGACGGTCGAGGACATGGAGCGCACCACCGAGCAGGTGACGGCCCTGTTCGAGGGCCAGGAGGGCGTGCGCGGCGTCTTCGCCCAGATCGGCTCGACCGTCTCGGGCAACTTCGGGCCGGTCGGCGGCGGTGGCGGCGGAGACGTGCGCGAGGGCACGATCACCGTCCTCCTGAACGCCAAGCGCCCGGTGCGCGGCGAGGAGATTCGCGACCGCCTGCGCCAGAAGCTTCGGGAAATCCCTGACGCGCGGGTGAACTTTCTCGGCGCGCAGGGCACCGCCGACATCCAGCAGATCCTGACCAGCAACGACCCGGTGGCGCTGAACGCCGCGGCGCTGACCCTGGAACAGCAGATGCGCGGCCTCAGCGAGGTCGCCGACCCGCGTCCGTCGGCCCCGCCGATCGGGCCGGAGATCGTCATCCGCCCGCGCGCCGCCGAGGCCGCGCGCCTGGGCGTGACGGTGGAGAGCATCGCCAGCATCGCCCGCATCGCCACCGTCGGCGACATCGACGCCAACGTCGCCAAGATGACCGTCGGCGAGCGGCGCATCCCGATCCGCATCCGCCTGCCGGCCGACGCCCGGGCCGACCTGGCCACCATCAAGCAGCTGCGTATCCCGACCGCCACCGGGGGCTACACCACCCTGGAGTCCGTCGCCGACGTCGACTTCCAGGCCGGTCCGGCGCGCATCGAGCGGCTGAACCGCCAGCGGCAGCTCACCGTGCAAGCCGAGCTGAACGGTGTGGAGATGGGTGACGCCTACAAGGCGATCAACAACCTGCCGATCATGAAGAAGCTGCCGGCCGGGGTCTCGCCGGCCGCCGTCGGCGACCAGGAGGCGATGCTGGAGCTGTTCGCCTCGATGGGCATCGCCATCGGCTCGGGGGTGTTCCTGATCTACGGCGTGCTGGTCCTGTTGTTCCGCAGCTTCTTCAAGCCGGCGACCATCCTCTCGGCCCTGCCGCTGGCGGTGGGCGGGGCGTTCCTGGGCCTTTTGATCTTCAACCTGTCGCTCTCGATCCCCTCGCTGATCGGCTTCCTGATGCTGCTGGGCCTGGCGGCCAAGAACTCGATCCTGCTGGTCGAATACGCCATCGAGCGTGAGCGGGCCGGGGTGTCGCAGCGCGAGGCGCTGATCGAAGCCTGCCGCGAGCGGGCGCGGCCGATCGTCATGACCACGATGGCGATGGCGGCGGGCATGCTGCCCACGGCGCTGGCGCTGGAGAAAGGCGCGGAGTTCCGCCAGCCGATGGCGGTGGCGGTGATCGGCGGGCTGATCACCTCGACGGTGCTGTCGCTGGTGCTGGTGCCGGTGGTCTATGAGTTCGTCGACGATTTCGAGGCGTGGCTGCGGCCCAAGCTGGCGCGGTTCATCACGCCGCGCGTCGAGCCCGCGCCGCCGGCGCCGGTGGATAGGCTGTAGGGTCCTTCTCCCGCAAGGGGAGAAGGATCAGAGCTCTCCCGCTAGCACTTGCGCGAACATCGCCGGGTCGACGTTGCCGCCGGAGAGGATCAGTCCGGTCGTCTCGCCTTTATAGCGCACCTTGCCGGCCAGCAGGGCCGCCAGGCCGACCGCGCCGCCCGGCTCGACCACCAGCTTCAACGTCTGGAAGGCGTAGCGCATCGCCTCGGTGACCTCGGCGTCGGTGACGAGCGCGACGTCGGCCACGGTCTTTCTCATCACCGAGAGCGTCAGTTCGCTCGGCGAAGGGGAGAGGAGCGCGTCGCAGATCGAGCGGGCGTGCGGATCGATTGTCTGCGCCGTGCCGGCCTGCAGCGAGCGCAGCGCATCGTCGAAGTCGATGGGTTCGACGCCGACCACCGCGGTCGCCGGCGAGAGCGCCTTCACCGCCAGGCCGACGCCGCCGATCAGGCCGCCGCCGCCGATCGGCGAGACCACGCAGTCGAGGCGCGCGCCGAGCGCTTCGGCCTGGCGCACCAGTTCCAGCCCCGCCGTGCCCTGGCCGGCGATGATGTGGGGGTCGTCGAAGGAGGGAACCACGGTCATGCCGCGCTCGTCGCGGATGGCCTCGGCGATGGCCACGCGGTCCTCGGTGAAGCGGTCGTAGAGCCGGATCTCGGCGCCGTAGCCGCGGGTGGCCTCGATCTTCACGGCCGGCGCGTCGGCCGGCATGACGATCAGGGTGGGCACGCCCAGCAGCCGGCCCGCCAGCGCCACGCCCTGGGCGTGGTTGCCCGAGGAGAAGGCGACAGCCCCCTTCGCCCGCTCATCGGGCGTGAACTGGACGAGGCGGTTATAGGCGCCGCGGAACTTGAAGGCGCCGACGCGCTGCAGGGTCTCGGGCTTGATCAGCACGCGGCCGCCGACGCGTTCGTTGAGCGCCGGGCTCTCGATCAGCGGCGTCCTGACCGCATGGCCGGCGATGCGCGCGGCGGCGGCCTCGACGTCGGCGAAGGTGACGCTCACCTGGCGAACACCATGTCGTCGGAGGCGAACGCCTTGAACTCCAGGGCGTTGCCGGAGGGATCGAGGAAGAAGAGGGTGGCCTGCTCGCCCGGCTCGCCCCTGAAGCGGATCTGCGGCTCGATGATGAAGCGGATCCCCGCCGCCTTCAGGCGCTCGGCCATCTCGTTCCAGCCCTCAAGGTCGAGGATCACGCCGAAGTGGCGCACCGGCACCTGCTCGCCGTCCACCTGGCTGGTGTGGCGGTGGCCGACCTCGTCGGGCGCCAGGTGGGTGACGATCTGGTGGCCGTAGAGGTCGAAGTCGATCCAGTCCGCCGACGAGCGGCCCTCCGGACAGCCCAGCACGCCGCCGTAGAAGGCGCGGGCCGCGGCCAGGTCGTGCACCGGGAAGGCGAGGTGGAAGCGGGGGCGGGTCATGGGGCAGCTCCGGGAATCGCAGGGTCTATCTAATCCTCCCGTGCTTTGCGGGGGAGAGTTTCGGCGCCATAGCTCTGGGCGGGCTGTTGGGGGAGAGCGGAGTGCGCTGGGCGATTGCGGCCGCGGCTGTGTTGGCGCTTGGCGGCGGCCAGGCGATGGCGGGCGAGGTCCTGGTCGGCGCCTATGCCCACGACGTGACCTTCATCGGCGATGCGATCGGCGTCGGCGCAGCGGGGCGCGAGGGCGGCGCGGATCTGCATCTGGGCCTGCGCTCGGACCGCATCGAGGCGCTGGAGGCGATCGGCCGGCCGCAGGCGCACGCCTTCGTCTCGATCAACTCGGAGGGAACCTCGAACTTCGCGGCGGTCGGGCTCTCCTGGCCGATCGACATCACGCGGACGGTCTATGTGCGGCCGGGGATCGGGATGGCCTACACCGACGGCAAGGCGGGCCTGCCGCCGGTCAACGCGCCCGGCCTGCCGCCCGCCGAGATCGCCCGGCGGCTGGAGCTCTACAACACGCGGATCGACTTCGGCTCGCACCTGCTGTTCCAGCCGGAGATCGCCATCGGCCTTCGGCTCTCCGAGCGGGTGTCGGCGGAGCTTTCCTGGGTGCACATCTCCAACGGAAACATCCTCGGCTCCGGCAAGAACCAGGGCATGGACGACGCCGGCGTGCGGCTGATATACGCCTTCTAAGCCGGGCAGGCCGAGCCGCCGGCCTACAATCGATCCCATGTCCGCGCGCCGAGTCCTGTCGAAGGGCGCGCTGTGACCCGCCCTGGCAGGCGGAGGAACTGCATCATGGCAAACGTGACCGTCATCGGCGCCCAGTGGGGCGACGAGGGCAAGGGCAAGATCGTCGACTGGCTGTCGAACCGCGCCGACGTGGTGGTGCGCTTCCAGGGCGGCCACAACGCCGGCCACACCCTGGTCGTGGGCAACAATGTCTACAAGCTGGCGCTGCTGCCGTCCGGCGTGGTGCAGGGCAAGCTGTCGGTGATCGGTAACGGCGTGGTCGTCGATCCCTGGCACCTGCTGGGCGAGATCGAGAAGATCGCCGAACAGGGCGTGGCCATCACGCCGGACCTGCTGGTGCTGGCTGACAACGCCTGCCTGATCCTGCCGGTGCACAAGGACCTCGACCAGGCCCGCGAAGCGC
>JADZBR010000216.1 GCA_020852035.1 Caulobacteraceae bacterium | reverse complement strand
TAGCGGCCGAACCGCTCGACGGTGAACTCCCGCCCCTGGGGCACGATCTTGATCGCGCCCAGCAGGACCACCCCCGCCAGGACCAGGAACACAAGGGCGATCAATTCCATTGCAGCCTCCCCGATTGAAGAGGCGAGCTTAGACCGAGCGCGCGGGCTTGCCCATGCGAGATTCCGGGGTCTCTTCCGAGGTCGTTTTCAGGACGGCGCGGCCAGGCTTTCGGCCAGGGCCCGGCCGCGCGCGGCGGCGGCGGCCTCGGCCGCGCGGCTCTCGCCGGAGCAGTCGGGATGAGCCATGCGGCCGGAGCTGAAGCCGGTGTTGAAGGCCTCTCGCAGGCGGCGGCCCAGGCCGTCGTCGGGCTGTTCGGCGGCCTGCAGGTCGAGCATGCGCGTTCGCCAGAACTGGTCGCCCGCCCCCAGGCAGGCCTGGCGCAGGGCGTTCGCCTTGTCGAGCGCGGCCTCGGCCTCGACGATCAGCTGGCGCACGATCTCGCCGGCCGGCCGGACCTCGCGGATGCCGCCCGCCGACTGGCCCATCGCAAAGCAGGATCTGTCGGGGTCGAGCCCCTCGATCTGCCCGCCGATGCCACCCATGACCCCGGCCTGGTGCGAGATGCCGGCCTGCATGGGGAAGGGCTGGATGTCCTGCGGGCGGCTTTCCCAGTCGTCGACATAGGGGTTCTTCTTCACCCGCATCGGTTTGCCAGAATAGCAGCGGGTGCGGATCGTATCGTCATCCGCGGCCTCCAGAATGGTCTCCTGGTAGAGGCCGCCGGCGTGCGCCTCGGTGCTGGCGATGACGCGCGTGCCCCTCCCGACGCCGACGGCGCCCAGGCTGAGCGCCGCCGCCAGCCCCCGGCCGTCGTAGAGCCCGCCGGCCGCCACGACCGGAACCTTCACCGCTTCCACCGCCTGCGCCACCAGCGGCATGGTGCCGACCAGGCCGGTGTGGCCGCCGCCCTCGCCGCCCTGGCAGATCACCGCGTCGCAGCCGGCCTGCTCGGCCTTCACCGCGTGCTTCACCGTCCCGCAGACCACCATCACCTTCAGGCCGGCCTTCTTGAGCTTCTCCATGATCGGCATGGGCACGCCGAGACCGGCGACGAAGCTGGAGGCGCCCTCGGAGACGATCACGTCCACCGAGGCGGTGAGCGATTCCGGCGAGGCGGCCAAAAGGTCGACGCCGAACGGGCGATCGGTGAGCTTCCTCACCTGGCGCATCTGCTCGCGGATGAAGTCCGGCCCGCGCCCGGCCATGCCGAGCACGCCGTAACCGCCGGCGTTGGAGACCGCCGCCACGAGCTCGGCGTAGGAGACGCCGCCCATGCCGGCCAGCATGATCGGGTGCTCGACGCCCAGAAGATCACAGAGCGGGGTGTGGATGGTCATGGCGGTCCTCCTCGTTGGACGAACGATGGCGCCGCGCCGGGCGGAAGGAAACCGTGACCTAGCGTCAGAAGATCGCGTAGCCGCCGTCGATGATGAAGCTGTCGCCGGTGTGAAAGCGCGAGGCGTCGGAGGCGAGGTAGACGGCGATGCCGCCGAAATCCTCCGGCTCGCCCCAGCGGCGGGCCGGCACGCGGCGGATCACCTGGTCGTTGAACTTGTCGTTGCCCTGCGCGCCGGCGGTCATGTCGGTGGCGATCCAGCCGGGCAGGATGGCGTTGGCGCGCACGCCGTAGCGGGCGTGCTCGACGGCGATGGCCTTGATCATGGTGATCACCGCGCCCTTGGAGGAGGCGTAGGCTTCGTTCCTGGCGGCGCCCGAGATGGCCGAGAGCGAGGAGGTGACCACCAGCGAGCCGCCCGGATCGCCGGCGTTGGCGCGTTCGACCATGTGCTTACAGGCTTCGCGGAAGGTCCAGAAGACGCCCTCGAGGTTGACGCCCATCACCCGGCGCCAGGTCTCGGTGGTCATCGCTGAGAAGCTGGGCGCCCCGCCGCCGACGCCGGCGTTGGCGACGACGGTGTCGATGCGGCCCATCCTGGCGACGGACTCGGCCATGCCGGCGATCACCGCGGCCTCATCGGCGACGTTGACCTTGAGGGTCAGGACGTTGACGCCGGTCTCCTTCAGCGTGGCCTCGGCGGCGGCGTTCTTGGCCTCGTTGGTGCCCCAGACGACGACGTCGGCGCCGGCCTGCGCCATCGCCTCGGCCATGCCCAGGCCGATGCCGCCGTTGCCGCCGGTGACCAGGGCGACCTTGCCGGTCAGGTCGAAGGGCTTGTAGGCCATGCGCGTCTCTCCCGTTTGCGGCGACACAAGCGGGCTGACGTAAGGCTCGTCAAGCATGTCGCTGTGATCCTTCTCCCCTTGCGGGAGAAGGTGGCGCGAAGCGCCGGATGAGGGGTCGAAGATCATCGACGCCTCGAAGACGGATCGGCAGGGCGCGGAAGGCGAGGTTTGAGAGACCCCTCATCCGACCCGCTGCGCGGGCCACCTTCTCCCCCAAGGGGAGAAGGGAACCTAAGTCGCCGTCCAGGCCCCGTCCACGCTGAGCGCCGCGCCGGTGGCCGAGGCGCCCATGTCGGAGACCAGGTAGAGCAGCATGCCGGCCAGGTGCTCGTACTCGACGAACTTCTTGGTCGGCTGCACGCCGAGGATCACCTTCTCCACCACTTCGTCGGGCGACATGCCGCGCGCCTTGGCCTGGTCGACGATCTGACCCTCGACCAGCGGGGTCTTCACATAGCCGGGGCAGATGGCGTTGACGGTGATGTTGTCGCGCGCCAGCTCCAGGGCCACGGACTTGGTGAAGCCGACGACGCCGAACTTGGCCGCGCAGTAGGGGGCCTTGAAGGGCGAAGCGACCAGGCCGTGGGCGCTGGCGATATTGACGATGCGACCGCGCCCGCCGGCTTTCATCAGCGGGATGGCCGCGCGGGTGGCGTGGAAGGTTGAGGAGAGGATGATGGCGATCAGCGCATCCCACTTCTCGACCGGGAACTCCTCCACCGGCGCCACGTGCTGGATGCCGGCGTTGTTGACCAGGATGTCCAGGCGACCGAACTCGCGGCGGGCGTAGTCGACCAGGTCGGCGATCTCGTCCGGCTTGGTCATGTCCGCGCCGTGGTAGCGGATCGCCGCGTTGGTGGTTTCCTGCAGCTGGCGGCGGTCGTGTTCGATCTGCGCCGGGTCGCCGAAGCCGTTGAGGATGATGTTGACCCCTTGCGCCGCGAGCGCTCGGGCCAGGCCCTGGCCGATGCCGCTGGTCGAGCCGGTGATGATCGCCGTGTGGCCGGCTACGCCGTAGTCCACCGCCATGTCTCAAGGTCTCCTTCAGCGCCGCGCGGGCGGCGGTTGCGGGCGCTGGAACACCCAGTCGTGGTCGGTCGATTGCTCGGGGCGGAAGCTGTAGCCGCCGTAGTCGAAGCTTTTGAGATCCTCGGCCGTCTTGGCCTTGGTATCGGCCGCATAGCGGGCCATCAGGCCGCGCGCCACCTTGGCGAAGAAGGAGATGACGCGCGCCTCGCCGTCCTTCTCCTCCAGGAAGCGGCAGGTGATCACCGGCCAGTTCAGGGCCTTCTCGTCGACGCCGCCGAAGTATTCCTGGCTGGCGAGGTTGACGATCTGATGGTGCTTGTGGCCCTCGCCGGCGCCGTTCAGCGCCTGGGCGATGCGGTCGCCCCAGAAGTCGTAGAGGCTATTGCCGCGCCTGGTCTTCAGCCTGACGCCCATCTCAAGCCGGTAGGGCTGAATCACGTCGAGCGGGCGTAAGAGGCCGTAGAGGCCGGAGAGGATGCGGATGTGGTCCTGCGCCCACTTTAGCCCCGCCTTGTCGAGCGTGCGCCCTTGCAGGCCGCGATAGACGTCGCCGTTGAAGGCGAAGATCGCCTGCAGGCCGTCGTCGCTGGCCGCATCGAAAGCCTGGAAACGGTCGCGGTTGAGCCTGGCCAGATCGTCGGAGATCGACATCATCCGCTTCAGCTCGAAGGGCCGCAGCCGCTTGGCGCGCTCGGCGAGGATGGCGATGTCGTCCTTCAGCTCCGGCGTCGTCACGGCGGCCTGGATGGGGGGCTCTGCGAAGTTCAGGGCCTTGGACGGCGAGAGGACGAGGAGCATGGGCGAGGCTTAGCCTTCTCCTCGTGCCGGCGGAAGTCCAGCTTGGCCGGGAATCCCGGCTGAAACGCCGGATGCTCAGGCCGGAGCCGACAAAGCGTCGTGATCGATCATGTGGCTGGCGGCCGAGCCCAGCATCTGCATGAACATGTCGTCGCCGCGCGGGGTCTGCTTGACGACCATAGCTGCGAAGAAGGCGGTCATGAAAAGGAGGTAGCCGCCGCGGGCGTAGTCGCGCGCCAGGTCGCCTGCGTCATAGCCGCGGACGCCGTGGGCGTGCAGGCCCTTGAGGTAGCGGTCCAGCAGTTCCGGCTCATGCTGGCGGCGCAGCTGCGGGTCGATCGCGCCGGCCAGGAAGTAGGCGACATCGGTGGCGCCGACGCCGTAGGCGAAGGACTGCCAGTCGAGGGTGGTCATCGGGTGACCGCCGGC
>JADZBR010000215.1 GCA_020852035.1 Caulobacteraceae bacterium | reverse complement strand
GGCGGCGATATCGGACACGTGGTGGCCGAGTTCCTTGACCAGGGCCTCGATGTCGGCGGCGATCACCGGCTCGTCCTCGATGATCAGGACGTCGGTGGCCAGTTCGGCGTCGATCTCGCTCTGCGCCTCGGAGATCAACTGCTCCACCTCGCCGAAGTCGGCGCCGAGGATCTGCGCCGCCTCGCTGGGGGTGAAGCCCTCCAGGGCGGTGAGCAGGAAAGCCTGGCGCGAGCGGGGCGCGATGCGCAGCAGGCGCACGCTGGCGTCGTCGGGGGCCCCCGCGACCTCGTCGCCGCGGGCCTCGAGCTGGGCGCCGGTGCTGCACCAGATGGCGTGGAACACGTGATAGAGCGCCACCCGCGGCGTCAGGCTGGCCTCAAGCACCTTCTCGCCGGCGGCGAGCGCCTCCAGCGCGACGCGGACATAGTGGTCGCCGGTGGTCTGATCGCCAGTGAGGGCGCGGGCGTAACGGCGGACGTAGGGCAGGTGCGGCGCGAGGCGAGCAAGCAGGCTCAACGGGCAGTCCTCTCAAAGGAAAACAGGCAGCGTTGCGCGCTCATATAGGGTCTCCCCCGAAGACGCCCAACGCGGTTGCAACGCCGCGCTCCGGGAACCGTTCCCTTGCCGTGGCGTTTTTGTCGCCTTAACCGTCAATGCGTCGCCCACCTGACGAACGAGGACAGGAACCATGCGCGGGTTGCAGCGTTGAGCGGGTCAGGGACATCTTCTCGGGGGCGGCCGGGCGACAAGCCCGGAACGGAGCGTATGAATCAGCACACCTCACCCAATCCGGACGGGCGCAAGGACGCCGCGGCCCTGGATGAAGCGCGCCTGCGCCAGCAGGCGATCGGCGTGCGGCTGCGCCAGATGTTCGACGACGTGGTCAAGGAGCCGGTGCCGGACGATTTCCTGGAGATTCTACGTCGGGCGGATCGTCGGGAGCAGGGCTGATGACCGCTGATCTGAAGGAACGGCCGCCGCGCACGCCGGCCGAGGATGACGCGTTCAAGAACGAGCTGGTCACCCTGATCCCGCACCTGCGCGCCTTCGCCCGCACGCTCTGCGGCGACGCCGCCGCCGCCGACGACCTGGCGCAGGACGCCATGATGAAGGCCTGGGACGCGCGCGCCAGCTTCCAGATGGGCACCAATATGAAGGCCTGGACCTTCATGATCCTGCGCAACCAGTTCTACTCCGACAAGCGCCGCTCCTGGCGCCAGACCCAGCTCGACCAGGAGGCCGCCGAGCGCACCCTGGTGGCGGTCGACGATCCCGAGGCGCCGATCGCGCTCGACGAACTGCGCCAGGGACTCGCCATGCTGCCGGCCGAACAGCGCGAGGCGCTGATCCTGGTGGGCGCCGGCGGCTTCGCCTACGAGGAGGCGGCCGACATCTGCGGCTGCGCCGTCGGCACGGTGAAGAGCCGCGTCAGCCGCGCCCGCCGGGCCCTGCAGGGCATCCTGGAGGCGGGCGACTACGACCGTGACGGCAGCGCGGCGGGCGACGCCATGCGCAGCATCCTCGCCGACGCGGAGCGGTTGAGCACGGTCAGATAGAGCGTGACAGCCGCAAGTCGATACCGGTTGTGGCGCCCGTCACGCTCCAGAGTCTCAGCGATAGCCCCCCTTTGCCCGGTTCAAGCGTTTCCGCTCGAACCAGAGGGGGGCTAGGCCGTGCGGCCCTGGGGCGAACTCTCGACCATCCGCACGCGACTTGGGGCGGCGCTGGCCATCGCCCTTTTGCCGGTGCTGATGCTGGGCGCGATCCAGTCGGTCTGGGCTTTCCGGCATGAGGCCGCGCAGCGGCGCACGGAGCTGGCCTCGGCCGCCGTGCGCAGCGCCGCCGACGCCCGCGCGCGGATGGAGGCGGCCGACATCCTCCTGCAGACGCTCGCGCCCGGCTCGGTCGGCTTGCAGTGCGCCCGACGGCTCGACGAGGTGACCCAGCGCATTCCCGGCTATCTCAACCTCATGCGCTTCGACCGCTACGGCCGGGTGGTCTGCGCCGCCAAGGGCGCGCCCGCCGACCCGGGGCGCGCCTCGCGCGACTGGTTCACCCAGCTCCGGCAGGGCGAGCGCCTGGTCGCCACCCGCGCGCCGGGGGCCGACTACGCCAGCCAGTCCTCCCTGCTGGCGGCGGCCCGCGCCGAGACCCCGTCCGGCGAGTTCGACGGGGCGATGGCGGCGGTGATCTCGCTCTCCAGCCTGCGGCCCAATCTCGGCGACCGCTCCCTGCCGCAGGACTCGCAGGTGGCGCTGACGGACTCCCAGGGGCGCTACCTCGACGCCACCGACCCGGCCGCCTTCCCGCCGCCGCCCGAGGGCTGGACCGCCAAGGCCAGCCGGCGAGGGGCGGCGATCTGGTACGCCACCGACTCCCGCGGCGAGCGGCGCGTCTATTCGGCCGCCCCGCTGGTCGGCAAGGAAATCTTCGTCGTGCTTTCCGCCCGGTCGCAGGACCTGGTGTCCTGGGCGTGGCTGAACCCGCTGACCGGCATCGGCTTTCCGCTGCTGACCTTCCTGCTGGCGCTCGGCGCGGTGTGGATCGTCGCCGACCGGGTGGTGATCCGCTGGATCGCCTATCTGCAGCGCATCGCCGCCATCTACGCGCGCGGACGGCTTTCGGTGCGCGCCCTGCAGGCCGAGCAGGCGCCGCCGGAGATCCGCGATCTCGCCGAGACGCTGGAGGGGATGGCCGACGCCATCGTCGGCCGCGACGCCTCGCTGCGCGATTCCCTGGCGCAGAAGGACGCGCTGATGCGGGAAATCCATCACCGGGTGAAGAACAACCTGCAGGTCATCTCCTCGCTGCTCTCCATGCAGCAGCGCTCGCTGACCGACCCGGCCGCCCGCTCGGCGATGTCGGACACGCGCCAGCGGATCAGCGCCCTCGCCCTGATCTATCGGGCCCTCTACCAGGGGCCGGACCTCAAGCAGGTGGATCTGCGGCCGTTCCTGGAAGACCTCACCGGCCAGCTGATCGCCGGCGAGGCGATCCGCGGCGCGCCGGTGAAGACGGAGCTGCACATCGACCCGCTGATCATCGATCCCGACCGCCTGGCCCCGCTGGCGCTGTTTGCGGTGGAGGCCATCACCAACGCCCAGAAGCACGCCTTCGCCGGGCGCGGCGGGACCCTGACGGTGGTCCTGAAGGGGGGCGAGGCGGCCGAACTCAGCATCGCCGACGACGGCCCGGGGGGCGAGGAGGCGGCCGGCGCGGGTGTCGGCCGCACCCTGATGACGGCCTTCGCCCGGCAGCTGCGCGGCTACTCCGGGGTCGAGCGGAACTGCGCCGGCGGGGTGACGGCCTGGCTGGTGTTCCCGGTCGATCCGGCCGCCCCGCCGCTCAAGCCGTCGGGGGAACCAGGCTCTGCCCGGGGCGTTCGAACCGAGCGAGTTTGAAACCCCCGGGGAGACCCCAATATGCGCAAAGTTGTTCTCATGGCCGCGCTGTTCGCCAGCTTCGCCGTCGCCGCCTGCAACACCGTCGCCGGCGCGGGCCGTGACGTGGAGGCCGCCGGCGAGGCGGTGACCGACACCGCCGAAGACGCCAAGTAGGCGCTTTGTCCTGATACAGGTGGGACGCCCGCGATCAGTTGGTCGCGGGCGTTTGCTGTCGGGACGCAGAGGCGTCGTGCGTGGTTCGAGACGCGGCTTCGCCGCTTCTCACCATGACCAAGTCGTTGCTGCTTTCGTCATCCTGAGGGGCCTCGAAGCGGCCGTCTCGAAGGACGCAGGGCCGTTCGGTCTCAGGCCGCCGCCTGGAACGCGGGGTTGCGCCGGTAGAGGCCGCCCGGCCCGGCCGGCTCCAGCATGCCGCCGGTCGCCTCGCCTTCGCCGAGCCCCAGCATCAGCACGCCATCCTCGGGCAGCGCCCGCACCAGGCTGCGCAGCACCTGCTCGCGGTGCTGGCCGGACATGCCGCCGAGCACATAGCGGCAAAGGATCACGTCGAACTGGCCGACCGGCGCGAGGTCGGCGATCAGGTTGATGCGCCGCCAGCGCACCGCCTGGCGCAGGCGCGGCGAGATGGTCCACATGTCGTCGCGCTGCTCGAAGTGGTCCACCAGCCGGCGGATCGGCAGGCCGCGCTGAGCCTCGAACTGGGTGTAGAGCCCGCTGCGCGCCTTCTCCAGCCGGCGCTCGGAGAGGTCCGAGGCGAACAGCTCCACCGCAAAGCCCGGCTCGGCGCGGGCGACATCCTCGGCGAGCATGGCCACCGAATAGATCTCCTGGCCCGAACCGCAGGCCGCGCTCCAGATGCGCAAGGGCGCGCCGCTGCGCCGGCGGGCCAACACCGGCAGCACCTCGGCCAGCTGATCGAAGGCCTCGCGGTCGCGGAAGAAGGCGGTCTCGCCGGGGGCCATCGCCTCCACCAGCGCCCAGATCAGCCGCTCCTCGCGGCGGCCGCGGATCGCCTGCAAAAGCTCGCCGACCGAGGCGAAACCCTCCCGCCGGGCGAGCGGCGAAAGGCGACTCTCGATCGGATAGTCCATCGAGGCGTCCACCGTCAGCCCCGCCTTGGCGGCGCACAGGTGGGCGACCAGGGCGCGCTCCTCGGGCCTCATGC
>JADZBR010000214.1 GCA_020852035.1 Caulobacteraceae bacterium | reverse complement strand
CCGAAGGTCATCCACATCAGCGAGCCGGTGCGCGCCCAGGTGATCACGTCGTCCAGCGCCGCCGTCACATAGCCCTTGTCGGCCAGCTGGTCGGTGACGTGGTCGAAGTAAGGGTCGTGCGTCTTCGGGTCGTAGCCTTCGACCGTAGTGCGGCCGGCGGCGCCGTAAGGCACGCCCTTGGGGTCCAGGATCACTCCCATTCCAGCGCGCCCTTCTTCCATTCGTAGATGAAGCCGACGGTGAGCACGCCGAGGAAGGTCATCATCGACCAGAAGGCGAACTGGCCCACTTCCGCCGGCAGCTTCATCAGCGCCACGGCCCAGGGGAACAGGAACGCCACCTCCAGGTCGAAGATGATGAACAGGATCGAGACCAGGTAGAAGCGCACGTCGAACTTCATGCGCGCGTCATCGAACGCGTTGAAGCCGCACTCGTAGATCGAGTTCTTCTCAGGGTCGGGATTGGACGGCGCCAGCACGGCGGCGGCCAGGATGAAGCCAATACCGAGCGCCGCCGCGATCCCCAGGAAGATCACGATGGGCAGGTACTCGAGCAGGAACGCGTTCATTCAGCCCTCGGGAGAGTCGCGGCGGGTTCTAGACCACTCCGAACGGGCGTTCAAACGCAGGCGCACACTTGAGAATTGTTCGCATTTCCGCGGCGCACAATCGCCTTGAGAGGCGCGCGCAAACCCTTGCCGAACAAGCCTCGCCATGCCCTCCTCCGCCCCCATGACCGATCAGCCCGCGCCGCGCGCCGGATTCCTCGACTGGGTGGAGCGGGTCGGCGACCGGCTTCCCGACCCGGTGTTCATCTTCGCCTGGCTGATCCTGGCGCTGGTCGGCGCCAGCGTGATCTGCGCCGCGCTGGGGGTGACCGCGATCAATCCGGTGACCCAGGAGGCGCTGGTCGCCAAGAGCCTGCTGTCGGCGGAGAACATCCGCACCCTGCTGCTCGACATGCCCAAGACGTTCAGCGGCTTCCCGCCGCTCGGCATGGTGCTGCTGGTGATGCTGGGCGCGGGCCTGGCCGAGCGCGTCGGCCTGCTCTCGGCGGTGATCCGCAACGTGGTGCGCGCCACGCCCCGCGTCCTTTTGACGCCGGTGGTCATCCTCCTCGGCCTGCTCTCCAACCACGCCGCCGACGCCGGCTTCGTGGTGCTGATCCCGCTGGCGGCGGTGGCCTTCGCCGCCGCCGGGCGACATCCGCTGGCCGGCGTCGCCGCCGCCTTCGCGGCCGTTGTCGGCGCCTTCGCGGGCAATCCCCTGCCCGGCCAGTTCGACGCCCTGATCCTCGGCTTCACCGAGCCGGCCGCCCGGCTCATCGATCCCAGTTGGACGGTCAACATGGTCGGCAACTGGTGGTTCACCGCCGCCAGCGCGCTCATCTTCGTGCCGGTCGGCTGGTGGGTGACCGAGAAGGTCGTCGAGCCGCGCCTGGGCGTCTGGACCCCGCCGGAGGACCACATCCCCGGCGAGACCCCGCTCAGCGCCGAGGAAAAGAAGGGCCTCGTCTGGGCCGCCCTCGCCGCCATCGCCGTGATCGCGACCTGGGCGGCCCTGGCGCTCATGCCCGGCGCGCCGCTGGTCGACCCGCAGGTCAGCGGGCCGGCGCGCCTGACGCCCTTCTTCCGCTCGCTGGTCGCGGCCTTCTTCGTGCTCTTCCTGACCACCGGGACCGCCTTCGGCGCGGCCACCGGCGCGATCAAGTCGCACCGCGACGTGGTGCGGCTGATGAGCGAATCGATGGCCGGCATGGCGCCCTACGTCGTGCTGGCCTTCGCCGCGGCGCACTTCATCGCCATGTTCACCTGGTCGAACCTCGGCGCGATCACCGCCATCAACGGCGCCGAGGGGCTGAAGGCCACCGGCCTGCCGCTGGTCTTCTTCATCGCCGCGATCGTGCCGCTGGCCGCCTTCCTGGACATGTTCATCGGCTCGGCCTCGGCCAAGTGGGCCGCGCTCGGCCCGGTGCTGGTGCCGATGCTGATGCTGCTGGGCGTCAGCCCCGAGATGACCACCGCCGCCTACCGCATGGGCGATTCGACCGTGAACATGGCCTCGCCGCTCAATCCCTACTTCGCCCTGATCCTCGGCTTCTGCCAGCGCTGGAAGCCGGGATTCGGCGTCGGCGGCCTGATCGCCGCGGTGCTGCCCTTCAGCATCGCGTTCATGATCGCCGGCCTGCTTCTCACCGGCGCCTGGGCCGTCGCCGAGTGGCCCACCGGCCCCGGCGCGCCTTTCCACTATGCCGCGCCGGCCGCGCGATAGGTGGACACATGGGGGCCGATTCTACCGGCTAGAGGCCACTCTCAAGAGTGGCGCGAGTGACGGGACTCGAACCCGCGACCTCCGGCGTGACAGGCCGGCGCTCTAACCAACTGAGCTACACCCGCGAATGCGTCGAAACGCGAGGCGCGTCTGATATGTCCCGGCCCTTACCAAGTCAACCGGCCGCTACCGATACATCCAGACGAATGTCCGAAGGGACGGAGACCCCACCGGATCGAAGAGCGCCTCAGCTCCCGTAAAAGAAGCGCTCCTCGACGATCTTGCCGTCCTTGACGGTGTAGAGCGCGGTCTCGTCCATGCTGATCCGCTCGCCGGACGCCTTGACGGTCAAGTCCATCTTGAACCGCACGATGAACTGGTCGCCGTTCACGTAGGGCCCTTCGGCGTCGGCGGCGTGGATCTCGTGAGCGTTCGCCCACCATTCGCCCTTGCCGCGCACCGCGTCCTTGCCTCGCGAGACCGGGTCCATCCCCGGCGGGCCGCTGGCCTCGATGCTCACCACGTCGTCGGCCCAGTATTTCTCGCCGGACTCATCGAACTTGCCGGCCTTGCAGAGGGCGACGAGGTCGTCGGCGATGTCTTGCGTGCTCATGAACGGTCTCCCTTTCCGGTCGCGGCCAGTCTGGCGCGCGAAGATGACGGATTGAGTCGCCTCAGTGCGGCGGGAGTCGACTCTGCGCCGCCGAAATCCGCGCCAGCACCTCTTCGGGAAGCCGCCGGCCCGAAACGGCGATGAGTTCCGCCAGATGCTGCTGGCGCGTGGTGCCGGCCACCGCGCAGGCCACCCGCTCATCGGCCAGCACCCAGCCGAGCGCGGCCTGGGCGGCGCTCCAGCCGGGCAGCCGGCGCAGGAAGCCGAACCTCGCCCCCTCGCGCACCTCGCGCCGATGGCGCACGAGGCCGCGGGCGGCGTACCAGAGATCGCGCGGCGCGCGCAGCTTCAGCACCTGCAGTCCCGCGTGACCCATGGCCAGGGGCATGCCCGCCAGCACCGCCTTGCCGTTCGCCGCCGCCTGCGCGACCAGCGCAGCCCGCCCGGGTCGTAGGACATTGTAGTCCAGCATGATCGCCTCGAAGGCCGGCGCGCCCGCCGCCCAGGCGAGCACGCCGGCGTCGAAACTGTTCAGGCCGAGCCACCGGAACCAGCCCCGGGCGCGCAGCTGTTCCAACCGCTCCATCAGCGGCGCGCCGATCTCGGCCTGCGCCGGGCCGTGCAGCTGCAGCAGCGGGAGGGTGTCCAGGCCCAGGCGCTCGCGGCTGCGCGCGATGCTGGCCTCGATCCCGTCCGGCGAGAAGTCGCGCACGATGCGCCCGTCGCGAAAATCCGTGCCGGCCTTGGTGGCGACGATCACGCCGTCCAGGTCGCGCCCGGCGAGCGCCCGGCCAAGCCGCGCCTCGGCCGCGCCCTGCGAATAGCTGGCCCCGGTGTCGAACAAGGTGACGCCGCCGTCCAGCGCCTGGCGAACCAGGGCGATCGCCGCCTGCTCGGAGAAGTCCGCCCTCCCCCACCAGCTGGCGCAGCCGAACCCGACCTCCGAGACCTGGGCGCCGGTGCGGCCGAACGGGCGTGTGTGCATCACCAGAATCGCTTGCGCGCAAAGGCGTGACCGGAGCCAGATTTCAGATACCGCTCGAAGGCGTCGGCTTTAGATCGGTCGGTAAACGCGACGTAGGTCGAAATCCGCCAAGGCTTGAACTTGGACGTATGTGGCGACTTGCCGGCGTTGTGCTCCTTCAGGCGAATGCGAAGGTCATTCGTCACGCCGATGTAGCGCTGGCCCGGAGAGACATCGCTCTCAAGAAGATAGACGTAGTGCAGGCGGCAGCCCTCCTTCGCTAAAGCTTCGGAGGGCACCCTGCTTCGCACAAACGCATCCGCCAACCCTGCGTAGCTCGCCGAGCGAAGCAGGGTGGTGGGCGGCGAGGGATTCGAACCCCCGACCCTCTCGGTGTAAACGAGATGCTCTAACCAGCTGAGCTAGCCGCCCGATCCGGCGCGCGTTCTAGCCGCCGCCGGGGGACTTGTCCCCCTTCCCTTTCAGCTTCACCCCGCGCCGCGCCAGGGCTTCGCGCAGCAGCACTTCGATCTCGGCGTTCGTGCTGCGCAGGTCGGAAGACGCCGCCCGTTCGATCGCCTCGATCAGCTCGGGCGGCATCCGGATCAGGAAGGAACGCTTACCGGGACTGGCCACTTTGATCAGCCCCCGTAGAGGGTCCCAGTGTTCAGGACGGGTTGGGCCTCACGGTCGGCGCAGAGCACCACCAGGAGGTTGGAGACCATCGCCGCCTTGCGCTCCTCGTCGAGATCGACCACGCCGCGCTCGCCCAGCTGGGTGAGCGCCGTCTCGACCATGCCCACCGCGCCGAGCACGATCTTCTGGCGCGCCGCCAGCACCGCCTCGGCCTGCTGGCGCTTCAGCATCGCCCCGGCGATCTCCGGGGCGTAGGCCAGGTGCATCAGGTGCGCCTCGTCCACCGCCACGCCGGCCACCGCGACCCGAGTCTGCAGGTCCTCGCGCAGCTTCTCGCCCACCAGTTCGGCGTCGGTCCGCAGGGTCGGCTCGGCCTCCTCGCCGTGGTCATAGGCGTACTGGCGCGCGACTTCCCGCAGGCCGGTCTCGATCTGGATGTTCACGAAGGTCAGGTAGTCATCGACGTCGAACAGCGCCTGGGCGCTGTCGGACACCCGCCAGACCACGTTGACGGCGATCTCGATCGGGTTGCCGCCCTTGTCGTTCACCTTCAGCGTCTCGGAGGTGACGTTGCGCACCCTGAGCGAGATCTTCTTGCGGAGATACCAGGGCCAGACCCAGCGCAGGCCGGTCTTGCGGTCGGTGCCCGCGTAGCGGCCGAACAGGGTGATCGCCGCGCCCTGGTTCGGCTGGATCGTGTAGAGCCCGGCCAGGATGAAACTGGCGATCAGGATCGCTCCGATCCCAGGCAGCACGAAATCCTGCGCCAGCGCCGGCACCGCGGCCGCGAACAGCGCCAGCGAGATGAGCAGCATCAGCACGCCGTTGCCGGCGCTGGCCGGCCGCTCGACGGTCTGGTCGATGGAACGGGTGTTGGTCATCGGACCCTCCAAGTGCGATATCGTAGTGATATCACTTTTGGCGTCATGGTCCAGCCTGTTTCGCACGCCAGGCGCAAAAAAGGCGGCCGCTGGTCGCGACCGCCCTTCCATCCTTCGGTGTGTCCTGGCGCTAGTTCAGCGCGCCTTTCAGGCCCTCGCCCACGCGGAACCGGACGGTCTTCGAGGCCGGTCGCTTGACGCTCTCGCCGGTCCGCGGATTGCGCGCCATGCCGGCGGCGCGGCTGACCGGCAGGAATGTGCCGAAGCCCACCAGGCGGACATCCTGGCCCGCCTTCAGCGAGGCGGTGACGGACGAGACGAACGCTTCCAGCGCATCCTTGGCCTGCGCCTTACTGAGCCCCGCCTGCTCGGCGATCGCCGTCACGAGTTCGGCTTTTGTCATTTCGGTCTCCAGCCCTCCATGAAAGGCGGCAATCGTTAGCGGCGGGCGCCCCCGCGTCAAACGTTTATGTCGGGTGCGTAACAGCCTTTGAGACGAGAAGCGGGGGGGGGGG
>JADZBR010000213.1 GCA_020852035.1 Caulobacteraceae bacterium | reverse complement strand
GCGATGAAGCTCGGTCATGAACGACTGGCAGAAGCGCATCACTTCACCGTCGGAACGGCCTCGGGGATTGAAGTCGGACCCGCCCTTCCCTCCGCCGATGGGCATTCCGGTGAGCGCGTTCTTGAAGGTCTGTTCGAAGCCTAGGAACTTGATGATTCCCAGGTTCACCGACGGGTGGAAGCGGATCCCACCCTTGTAGGGGCCTAGCGCCGAGTTGAACTGGACCCTGAAGCCGCGATTGATCTGCACCTGATTGTGGTCGTCGACCCAAGGCACGCGGAAAATGATCTGTCGCTCGGGCTCGCAAATACGCTCAATCAAGGCGTCGGCCGCGTAGTCGGGGCGCTTCGCCAACACCCGCCCAAGGCTCTCCAGCACTTCGCGCGCCGCCTGGTGGAATTCTTCCTCGCCGACGTTGCGGCGCAGGACTTCGGCCAGAATGGGTTCGAGCTTTTCGTCGATCGTCGTCAATTCGCCCTCGCTTTGGCCGTCACGAATAAGGAAGGTCTGCGCTCAGCGGAGCGGCCGCGGGGGTTCGGCCGGCGTCGTGCGGGGCGCTGAAGGTGATGACGAGCACGTCGCGATGCGCAGGCTTTGAGGTCGAAATGCGGTGGATGGGCGTCACGCCGTGCAGGACGCGACGGTCATCGAGAAGCACCGCGTCGCCGGGCGCGCTAAGCGTAAACTCGCCGAGGCTTTGGCCATCCGGCTGCCCGATCTGGGTCAGCCCGTCCGCGACGTTTCGCCGATCGATGAGCATCACCATCACCCAGTCGACGCCGTCACGATGGAAGCCTTCCGGCGTGGGGCGACCGGCCTGGTCGGCCGCCTCGATGCGGAACTGATGGATCTCGACCTTCCAGCACGGCGGGAGCCCGTAGCCGTCCGCAGCTGCAAACAGCCCGTCGCCCAGTTTGAGCAGCCGACGCAAAATCGGATGGCTTGCGGTCGTCATGAGTACCGCCTCGAACCAGCGCTCGACGCCGCCGTTCAAGGGGTTGTAGTCGCGGCTCTGGTAGTGCGGCTGGTGCGCTTGGCGATCGATCTGCCCGGCCCTGACGTGGAAGACGGCGTGACGGCGTCGGCGGTAGCGGCCGCCGTCGGCCATGTAGCGGTCGACGCCCAGATCATCCCAGGACTCGGCGAGTTCGTCCCACCACGACGCCGCCGGGCCGAGCAAGGCGCGCATTTCGCGCGCCGCAAGGTGGACGAAACCATCCCGATTGAGCGCTTCGACCAGCTGCGGCTCGGTCGGCGCGTCGCGGGCGCGGGGAGATTCAGCGGGCTTTTTGAGCATCACCGGCTTGTTCGAGCGCTAGGCCGATTCCAGCGGCGGCATCGTCATCCACGCATGTCCCCGGCTGGCCGAGAGGTTACGCGTCCGGGCGCTGACGAAGGCCGCCGCCGCCAGCAGGGCAAGGATCTTCACCGCTTCGACGGCGATGTAGACGGTGTGCAGGTGGGACGGGGGCGCCGGCTGACCCGCCTGGATCAGCAGCGTGCGGGCGTCCAGGGCCGGCATCAGCCACAGGGCCTGGACGAGGACCAGGAGGATGGGGACGGCGAACCCGAGGGCGTGTCGCCGGCGCGTCGTCGCGCTGAGCGCCAGGAGGACCGCGACCAACGACAGGCCCAACTCGACGTGATTGTAGAGGCGGAACGTCTGACGCCCGACGTCGAGCGCCACCGGCAAGGTCAGGGTCGGCGCGAGGAATTTTGCGGGCGTCGCGACGAAGGCGACCCCAACCGACAGGCCTGCCCATAGAAGGGCCAACCGGAGCGCGGCGCTGTCGGCCAGGCGTCTCCACCTCAGGGTTCGCGTCATTTGCCGCCCTCGATGCGATGGAATTCGACGAAGAAGCGCACGGGGCCTTGCGGCTCCACTTCGTGCAGGATCGTCGGCTCGACCACGCCCTGGCCGGACTGCGGGGTCAGGACGGTCTCCGACTTCAGCCGCCGCGGATCGATCACCCGATAGATGAGGCGGCCTTCGAGCACATGGATCAGGGCCCAGGCGCCCTCCTTCGTCGTGTGCGCCTTCAGCAAGCCGGGCGGCGTCGTGTGTTCGGTGAAGACGTCGGTGCGCCTGTAGGGCTTGGCGTTCTGGGGAAGTTTTGCGGTCATGCGATCAGGCCCGCAGCCTTCCGCTGGCGCTCGGCTGTTCGCCGCGGGCGACGGCGATCCCCATCTGCAGGCTCTGGGCGATCATCTCCGACTTAGCGACGAACAGTACCGCGGCCTCGGGCGGACAAAGCGCCTCCACCGTCTGGTGGAAGAGGTACAGCCAGCGGGCGAAGTGCGTCGCGCGGAGGCCTTCGATCCGCGCGTGGGCGACCATCGGCGTGCCCTTGAAGCGCCCTGTCATCAGCAGCACCGACGACCAGAAATCGCACATCTTCGCCAAGTGGGCCGGCCATTCCGCCTCGGGGATCACGCGGTTGAAGATCGGTCCGATGGCGGGGTCCTTGCGAACCTGGTCGTAGAATCCGTGCACGACCGTGTGGATCATCTCCTCGCTGACCCCGACGGCGGCGCCGGGACCGACGCGGTTCGGGGCGTTTCCAGTGGCGCTCACATCGGCCTCCAACGCATTTTTACCAAACATGTATATAGCATCTTGGTTTGGCGCCGGCCACGCGCGCCAAGCGCAAATCGGCCCGACCTTCAAAGAAATATTTTTCATACATCTTTTGATCTGGGCTGGCTTATCGTCCCGCGGCCGAGGCTGCGGG
>JADZBR010000212.1 GCA_020852035.1 Caulobacteraceae bacterium | reverse complement strand
TGGTCGGCTGGCTGCTCACCGAGGCGGCCAAGGCCGATGTCGGGACCCTGGTGCGATCCTCCAACGCCTATCTCGCCGACCTCGCCGACGGCGCCGAGTTCCTCGTCGACATCGTCGGCGTCTACGCACAGCCCGACTGGGTCCATAACCCGCCAGGGTGAGGCCTGCGAAAAGAGCGCCGGTCGCCTGGCGCTCTTCCCGTGTCAGCCCCTTACAAGCTGATCTACCAGCAGCGGCGCTCGCGCACCGTCCGGCCGTAGTAGGGGTCCCAGACCCGCACCGTGCGGCAGTTGCGGTAGGAGTAGCGCGGCGGCGCGTAGTAGCCGCGGCCGTAGTAGCCCCGATCGTAGTAGCGGGGCGCATAGTAGCCGCGGTTGTAGGACCGCCGGTCGTAGTAGCGGTCGCGGTAGTAGCCGCGGTCGCGGTTGCTCGACGCCAGGGCCGCGCCGATGGCGAGGCCCGCGATCCCGGCCACCACGGCGTCGCCGTGGTCGTTGCCGCGATGGTGTCTGCGGTCGTAGGGGCGCGCCTCGGCTGAGGTCACGCTGGCGGCCATGCCCCCGGCGAGTGTCAGGGCGGCGACGGCCGCGGTCAGTATCTTGCGCATGGCAAGTCTCCCGATCGGGTCATCCCTCAAGCCGGATCAACGCACGAACAGGCCAGGCGTTGCCAGCGAAAATTGCGTCGCGCGTCCCGCTTCGGCACACCACAACATCCAAATTCACAATCCTAGGTCGTTTTAATACAACTTATACGGATATTCTGGCCCGCCGGTTGCTGCGCCCGCCCGGCTCCGATGGGGAGCGTTCATAAGGGAGCGCAAGATGCGCCTGTTCAACAAGATGGCGGTCGCCGTGGCGGCCGTGGCGATGGCGGCCTCGGCCGCGCCGGCTTTCGCCGGGGGCTACTACGGCCACAAGCCGTCGCGCGGCGGCGGCCTCGTGGGCCTCGACCTGAATGTTGGCGGCCGCAAGGGGCTGGTGGATGTCGACCTCGACGTCGGCGACCGCCGCGGCCTCGTCGACGTTGAGGCCAACGTCGGCGGCAAGGGGCGTCGCGGCGGTCTTGTCGACGCCGACATCGATGTCGGCCGGCGGGGCTCGCTGGTCGATGCAGACGTCAACGTCGGCCAGCGCGGTCGCCGCGGCGGCGGTTTGCTGGGCCTCGACCTCGACCTGGGCCGGGGCGGCGTCGGCTGGTGAGCCGGGCGCGGGGCCGGGCGCCCGCAAAGGGTCTCCCGGCCCCGCGTTCGCTTTTCCTGGAACCCGGCGCCGCTTGAGGGGTTGGGTCCGAGGCTGGGGGTTCAAGGTATTTCCACGGGAGAGATGGATGACCCCCAAGTTCTGGCTCGCCGCCACGGCCTCCGGCCTTCTGATCGGCGCTCCGGCCTTCGCGGCCGCGCAAGCGACCACCGCCACGCCATCGGCCGCCATGCCGCCGGCGACCAGCACCCCGGCGCCGATGGACACCCCGGCGACGGCCCCGCCGCCGGCGGTCACGCCGCCCGCCTCCACCAGCGCGCCGGATACGCCTGACGCGGGCGCGACCGCGCGCACCGGTTCGGCGGCCGACACCAGCGCCTCGGAGGCCACCAGCATCAAGGTGGGCGCGGCGGTGAGCGATTCGGCCGGCGCCAGCATCGGCGCCGTCTCCAGGCTGATCCCGGCCACCGGCTCCGAGCCCGCCCAGGTGGAGATCACCTCCGGCTCCAAGAAGAAGCTGGTCGCAGCCTCCAGCCTGAGCGCGTCGGGTTCCGGCCTCGTCTGGACCGACGACAGCGCCGCCGAGACGCCCAAATAGGCTCTGCGAACGCCGCCCCGCGCGCCCTGCGCGGGAGAGCGGCCGGGCGGCTGGGCTCCCCGCGGGCCCGCCGTCCGGCCGTTTGCGTTTTTGGGGCTTGGCCGCTCTCGCCTGAACGGCGATAACCCTCGGCCATAAGCTGGCCGTTCCGCCGCGAAGAACATTTGGGAGAGCCTCACGATGAAAGCCGCAGTCCTTCGCCAGGTCGGCACGCCGCTGCAGATCGAAGACGTGCAGATCAACAAGCCGGGCCCGCACGAAGTGCTGATCCGCACCGCCGCGGCCGGCCTGTGCCACTCCGACCTGCACTTCATCGAGGGCTCCTATCCCCACCCGCTGCCGGCCGTGCTGGGCCACGAGAGCGCCGGGATCGTCGAACAGGTCGGTTCGGAAGTGCGCACCGTGAAGCCGGGCGACCATGTGATCACCTGCCTCTCGGCCTTCTGCGGCCACTGCGAGCACTGCGTCACCGGCCACCTGTCGCTCTGCCAGTCGCCGGAGACCAAGCGCGAGGCCTCCGACGAGCCGCGCCTGTCGCAGGGCGGCGCGCCGATGCCGCAGTATCTGAACCTGTCGTCCTTCGCCGAGCAGATGCTGATCCACGAGAATGCCTGTGTGGCCATCCGCAAGGACATGCCGCTGGACCGCGCCGCCCTGATCGGCTGCTCGGTGATGACCGGCGTGGGCGCGGCGATCCACACCTCCAACGTGCGCCCGGGCGAGACCGTGGCGGTGATCGGCCTGGGCGGCGTCGGCCTGGCGGCGGTCAACGGCGCGGCGATCGCCGGCGCGGGCCGCATCATCGCCATCGACACCGTCGCCTCGAAGGACAACCTCGCCCGCGAGTTCGGCGCCACCGACTTCATCGACGCCTCGCAGACCGACGCGGTCAAGCAGGTCATCGAGATGACCAAGGGCGGGGTGCACCACTCGTTCGAGGCCATCGGCCTGGGCAAGACCGCCGAGCAGGCGTTCAACATGCTGCGCCGCGGCGGCACCGCCAACGTCATCGGCATGATCCCGGTCGGCCAGACCCTGACGCTGATGGGCGCGGCGTTCCTGGGCGAGAAGCGCATCCAGGGTTCGCTGATGGGCTCCAACCGCTTCCCGGTCGATATGCCGCGGCTGGTCGATTTCTACATGTCAGGCAAGCTGAAGCTCGACGAGATGATCTCCCAGCGGATCAAGCTCGAGCAGGTCAACGAAGGCTTCGCCGACATGAAGAAGGGCGGCCTCGCCCGCTCGGTCATCACCTTCGACGCCTAAAATCCTTCTCCCGTTCGGGAGAAGGAAAGACGCGCGCAGCGCGGCGAGGATGAGGGCTTGCGGCCTATCCGGTGAGGGCGGCGGCCCTCACCCACCCGCCGGCGTCGCCGTAGGATTTCCCTCTCCCGAACGGGAGAGGGATTTTCAGGCCGCCAGCACCTTGCGGACCTTGGCGTTGGGATCCTCCACCACCCGGCTTTCCAGGTCGAACAGCATGGTCGCGCGCCGTTCGGCGTCATAGGCGGGCCATTCCGGCAGGCCCTCGGCGTTCGGATCGCCCGTGCGCGCGAAGGCCAGCCAGGCGGCGCTCATCTGGTCGGCCACCACCTGCGGTTCGTCGCCCCGGCCGACGAAGTTGCGGGCCTTCTCGACATTGTCGAACACCAGCGGGATCTCCAGGGCGTGCGGGCTGCGCAGCCGGCCGCGGCTGACCGGGGTCTCCCAGGTGAGCAGGTACATCCACACCGGCGCGGCCTCCTGCGCGGCCTTGCGTTCGGCGAGCGTGATCGAGCCGCCCCACATGCCCTGGGCGGTCTGCACCGCGGCCCACAGGTGCGTCGGCGAATAGTCCGGATAGCATTCGCGCAGCGCGGCCAGGAGGTCGCCGGCCTTGCCGCCCGC
Organism: Caulobacteraceae bacterium; assembly: GCA_020852035.1. Classification (GTDB taxonomy): domain Bacteria; phylum Pseudomonadota; class Alphaproteobacteria; order Caulobacterales; family Caulobacteraceae; genus Phenylobacterium. The sequence continues at coordinate 351 of JADZBR010000212.1, read as the reverse complement.
CTTCTCGCAGCGGCGCGCCAGGTCGTCCTCCTCCAGCGTGCCGAACTTCGGGTCGCCGATCATGAACAGAGTGTTCTCGTCCTTGTTGGTGCCGATCAGCACCGGGATGTCGGCCGACTGCGGCGCGGCGTCCGGCGCGAACGGGTGGCGGGGCAGGGCGAGGCCGTCCACCACCGGGTTGAAGGTCCGCATCCGATCGCCGGGGATCTTCACGCTGGCGCGGCTGAGCAGTTCGGTCGGCAGGCTGGCGAGCTTTTCCACATCGCCGGGCTCGACGCCGATCTCGGCGAGGTAGGCGCGGGCGATCTCGCTGGCGCCCCTGGGGTCCGCACCGGTGAGGCCCGGCCCGCT
>JADZBR010000211.1 GCA_020852035.1 Caulobacteraceae bacterium | reverse complement strand
GAGGCCTACATGACCACCTCGGCCCTGAACCCCCTGACCATCGTCAAGGGCGTCTCCGGCGGGGTCAACGGACGCGACACCTTCGGTCGCTATCTCGACGACACGCTCTTCCACGGCGCCACCTTCGCCGACCTCCGCCGCAGGTCGCATGTCAAGACCTGGATCAACGCCACCGACATGGCGAACAACACGCCCTTCCTCTTCAGCCCCGAAACCTTCGATGCCCTCTGTTCCGACCTTTCCCGCGTCAAGCTATCCGAAGCCGTCGCCGCCTCCGCCGCCTTCCCCCTGGTCTTCACTCCCATCGTGCTGGAAGCCCACCACAGCAAATGCACCTACCGCGAGCCGGACTGGCTGACCGCCGCCCGCTACAATCCCGAAGCCACAGCCGCCATGCGCGCCCATGCCCGCGCGCTGGAAAGCTACACCCGGCCCGAGGAGGTGAAATTCGTCAAACTCCTCGACGGCGGCATCACCGACAACTTCGGCACCACCGGCCTGGCCGTCGAACGCGCCCGCGCCCAGCAACCCTATGCGCCGCTCACCCCGGAAGAGGCGGTGAAGCTCAAGCGCATGCTGTTCCTCGTCGCCAATGCCGGGGTCGAAAAGGATTACGACTGGACGCAGAAGGTCGCCGGGCCCGGCGGCGTCAACCTCGCCATGTCCATCGCCACCTCCGCCATGTCCGCCGCCTCCCGATCCGGCTACGATTCCATGCGCGGCGAGATGCGGCTCTGGGAAAGCGAGTTGATCGAATCGCGCTGCGCCCTGCCGCTGTCCGAGGTCCGCAAGCTGCGCGGCACGGCCGAGGGCTGGGACTGCAAGGACGTCAAGCTTCTGGTCGGCGAGGCCAGCTTCGCCTCGCTCCCGACCGGGATGCGCGACAAGCTCGACGCCGTGCCCACCCGCCTGAAACTGCCCGCAGGGCAGGTCGACATGGTGATCGAGGCCGGACGCATGGCAACCCGCCTCTCGCCGGAATTCAACGGCCTCCTCGCCTCGCTGACCGGCAACGACGTCGACGCCCGCATCCAGGACGGCATCGCCGCCGGAGGCCGCCGCGTCACGCCGGTGAACTGACCACGATCTTTCTGCGAAAGATCACCCTTCGATTTTTCGCAGAAAAATCGTGCCCCCAGGCCCGAGATGACAAATCCCGTCACCCGCGCCACCCCACTTGCTCGATGCGGAACCCGCAGTATCCTGCCCGCATCATGCGCGCGCCTCTCGCCCCCCTCGCCCTCACGCTGGCACTTCTGGCCCCGCCCGCCGATGCCGAAATCCGCGCCGTGGTGGTGGGCGTTTCCGACTACCTCACTCTCGACGCCGACCTGAAAGGCCCTGCCAACGACGCCCGTCTGATGGCCGAGACCCTCATCGCCCGCGGCGTCGAACCGGCCCGGATCACCGTCCTCACCTCCGACCCGACCGGCCTGCCTGCAGGCACCATCCCCGGCCAACCCACCCGTGCCGAAATCCTTGCCGCCCTCACTTCTGCGACCGAGGCCTCCGCCAAAGGCGACACCGTGGTCTTCACCTTCTCCGGCCACGGCGCGCAGGCCCCCGACCTCTCGGGCGACGAAGGCGGCGGCTACGACGAACTCCTGCTTCCTGCCGACGCCGCAGGCTGGAAGGGCGCCATCGGCTCGGTGGAGAACGCGCTGGTGGACGACGACCTGCAAGCCTGGGCCCAGACTGCGCTCGACAAGGGCGTCCAGGTCATCGGCCTGATCGACGCCGGCCACTCCGCCACCGGCTTTCGGGCGGTGGGCGGGCAGGGCGTCCCCCGCGTCGTCGACGAGGCCGCCCTCGGCATTCCCGACGACATCACCTCCGTCGCAGGCACCCCCGCCCCGCCGCTCAGCGGAGACTTCGTCTTCCTCTACTCCTCGCAATCCGACCAGCGCTCTTTCGAATATCCGATGGCCGACGGCAGCTGGCACGGCGAATTCACCCTCCGCCTTGCACAAACCCTGCGCGACGCACCCGAAGCCAGCTGGGCGCAGGTCCTCTCCGCCACCACCGAGGCGATGGTGCAAGGCCCCGCCCGCCAGATGCCGGACGGCGAAGGCCCGCTCCTCTCCGCCCCCGTCTTCGGCACCGGCAGCAGCACCGACCGCTTCCCTGTCGCAGACGGCAAGCTCGCCGCCGGGCTCCTGCAAGGCCTCGCCGACGGCGCCGAGGTCGCGCTCTACGCCAGCCCCGCCGGGGGCGAGCCGCTCGCCACCCTGACCCTCGCCAAGGTCACGGCGCGGGAGGCCGGCTTCGACGCCCCGCCTCCCGCCAGTGCCCGATGGGCCGAACTCCTCTCCGCCCCGCCCCCCGCGCCGCTGACCCTCGCCGCCCCGGTCCTCGCCGATCCCGCCGACCCGCAGGACTACGGCCCGTGGACCGCCGCCCTCCCGCCCTCCGGCACGACCCCCGACCTGATCCCCATCCTCACCGACGGCACCGTGGCCCTCGCGCAGGCCGACGGCGTCCTTGACCCCGATGGCTCCGGCTCCACCCCCCGCATCCGCCCCGAACCGGGCGAAACCCCCGCCGAGGCCGTGGCCCGAACCCTCAACCAGGCCGCCCACGGCCTCGCGCTCCGCAAGGTGCTCGCCGGGGCGACCGGCCGCAGCCTGACCGGCAAGGCCCCCCTCGGCATGACCATCGACCGCCGTCCCGCCACCGCCGACTGCGCCAGGCCCGGCCCGGAAACCTCCTTCGACCCCGCGACCACAGTCGCCCCCTGCGACCAGCTCTGGCT